>NZ_JBEXUS010000047.1:0-62788 GCF_040614455.1 Nocardia sp. NPDC005978 | reverse complement strand
CCCTGGCGGCGGGGCGGGCGCCCGGCCGCGCCCTCCCGGGGCGCCACCCCGCCGTGACGGGGGACGGCGGGGGGGGGGGGGGCGGGGCGGCGCCCCCCCCCGCCAAGGGCGCGGGCAAGGGACCCGCCGGCGCCGGACCCGCCGCCAAGAAGGGGCCGGCGCAGTTCTCCCGGCCGAGTCAGGCCAAGAGCGCGCCCCCCGCCGCGAGCGCGCCCGCCGCGGCGCCGGCCGGCTGGGGCCCGGCCCCCGCGGACGAGGCGGCGACTGCGGTCGCGCCCGCTCCGGAACGCCCCGCGGAGCCCGCCCCGGCGGCGCCCGAGCGGGTGTTCACCCGCGGCGGTTCGGCGGCCCGGAACACCCCGCCGGAAGACGATATTCCGCTACCTGACGGGCCGGACCTCCCGGACGACCCGGGGCCTTCGGAATACTCGCCAGTAGGTTATGACGGCGTCCCACCTGCTACTACGGAGGAAGAGGAACGGGAGATGCTCGCCGCGGCGGCCGTCCCGGTCCCCGCCGAAGAGCGTCGCGACCCGGATGATGTGGCCTTGGAACTCCTGCGGTCGGAATTGGGCGCTACTCCGCTACAGGGTTGACAGTTGCCCTGTGAGACGGATTAAGTTAACCGGAGTTCGCATCGGGCGGTACTATGATCGGGTGGCCGCGAGTATCGGTTCGGCGAGGTTCTAAGGTATGCCCAGGCGTACGGGTTACCTGAACCGTGCCGACCGGTTCGTGCCGCTGTTTGTACAGCGTCAGGACGGCTGGCCGAACGGCCGGTCGGCGAGGTTATGGCTACGTGCTGACCGCACAACGCGGTGACGGCGCACCTTAAGGAAGGAAACACTCCGATATGACCACAGAGGCCTACATTTACGAGGCCATCCGCACCCCGCGCGGCCGCAACAAGAAGGGGTCGCTGCACTCGGTCAAGCCCATCGATCTGACCACCGGTCTGGTCGCTGAGCTGCGGAACCGCTTCCCGAACCTCGACGAGGATCGGATCTCGGACATCATCCTGGGTGTTGTTTCCCCCGTGGGTGACCAGGGCGCCGACATCGCCCGCACCCTCGTGCTCACCGCCGGCCTCCCCGACACCGTCGGCGGCATCCAGATCAACCGCTTCTGCGCCTCCGGCCTCGAGGCCGTGAACCTGGCCGCGCAGAAGGTCCGCTCGGGCTTCGACGACCTGGTCATCGCCGGTGGCGTCGAGTCCATGTCCCGCGTGCCGATGGGCTCCGACGGCGGCGCGATGTTCATGGATCCCGCGACCAGCTACGACGCCTACATCGTCCCGCAGGGCATCTCGGCCGACCTCATCGCGACCATCGAGGGCTTCACCCGCGATGACGTCGACGCCTACGCCGTGCGCTCGCAGGACCTGGCCGAGAACGCCTGGAAGAACGGCTACTTCGCCAACTCCGTCGTTCCGGTCAAGGACATCAACGGCCTGACCGTGCTCGACAACGACGAGCACATGCGTCCCGGCACCACCGCCGCCGACCTGGGCAAGCTGAACCCGGCCTTCGCCGGCATCGGCGAGATGGGCGGCTTCGACGCCGTGGCCATGCAGCGCTACACCTACGTCGAGTCCATCAACCACGTGCACCACGGCGGTAACTCCTCGGGCATCGTCGACGGCGCGGCCCTCGTGCTCGTCGGCAACGAGGACGCCGGCAAGGCCTCGGGCCTGACCCCGCGCGCCCGCATCGTGGCCACCGCCACCTCCGGCGCGGACGCCACCATCATGCTCACCGGTCCGACCCCGGCCGCCTTCAAGGCGCTGGCCAAGGCCGGTCTGACGGTTGACGACATCGACCTGTTCGAGATCAACGAGGCGTTCGCCTCGGTCGTTCTGAAGTTCCAGAAGGACCTGAACATCCCGGACGAGAAGCTGAACGTCAACGGCGGCGCTATCGCGATGGGCCACCCGCTGGGCGCCACCGGCGCGATGATCACCGGCACCATGGTCGACGAGCTGATCCGTCGCAACGCGCGCTACGCGCTGGTCACCCTGTGCATCGGCGGCGGCATGGGTGTCGCCACCATCATCGAGCGCGTCTAACGCCCACCGACTTTTCTCGAGGAGAACCAAAAACTATGAGTGAGAACATGATCGGCTGGGAAAAGGACGCCGACGGCATCGTCGTGCTGACCATGGACGACCCCAACCAGGGCGCCAACACCATGAACCAGCTGTACAAGGACTCCATGAAGGCGACCGTCGATCGCCTCGTGGCCGAGAAGGACGACATCACCGGTGTCGTGCTGACCTCCGCGAAGAAGACCTTCTTCGCCGGCGGTGACCTCAAGAACATGATGAAGACCACCCCGGAGAACGCGGCGGACATCATGGAGGAGCTCACCTCCATCAAGGGCGACCTGCGTCGCCTGGAGACCCTCGGCAAGCCGGTCGTCTCGGCGATCAACGGCGCGGCCCTCGGCGGCGGCCTGGAGATCACCCTCGCGACCCACTACCGCATCGCGGCCGACGTCAAGGGCGTCCAGCTGGGCCTGCCCGAGGTTTCCCTCGGCCTGCTCCCGGCCGGCGGCGGCGTCACCCGCATCACCCGCATGCTCGGCATCGCGAACGGCCTCATGGGTGTTCTGTTGCAGGGCAACAAGTTCAACCCGGCCAAGGCCAAGGCCACCGGCCTGATCAACGAGGTCGTCGGCTCGGTCGAGGAGCTCGTCCCCGCCGCCAAGGCGTGGATCAAGGCCAACCCGGACAAGGGCGTGCAGCCCTGGGACGTCAAGGGCTACAAGATCCCCGGCGGCACCCCGTCCACCCCGGCCCTGGCCGCGAACCTCCCGGCCTTCCCGGCCAACCTGCGCAAGCAGATCAAGGGCCAGAACATGCCCGCGCCGCGCGCGATCATGTCCGCGGCCGTCGAGGGCGCGCAGGTCGATTTCGACAACGCCTCGCTCATCGAGTCGCGCTACTTCGTCTCGCTGCTGACCGGCCCGGTCGCGAAGAACATGATCCAGGCGTTCTTCTTCGATCTGCAGTCGATCAACAACGGCGGTTCGCGTCCCAAGGACGTGCCCAAGCGTGAGATCAAGAAGATCGGCGTGCTGGGCGCGGGCATGATGGGCGCGGGCATCGCGTACGTCTCCGCCAAGGCCGGCTACGACGTCGTCCTCAAGGACGTCACCATCGAGGCCGCCAACAAGGGCAAGAACTACTCCGAGAAGATCGAGGAGAAGGCGCTCTCCCGTGGCAAGACCACCCCGGAGAAGTCGGCCACGCTGCTCGCCAAGATCCACCCGACCGCCGATGCGAAGGACTTCGCGGGAGTCGACTTCGTGATCGAGGCCGTCTTCGAGAACCCCGAGCTCAAGGCCAAGGTCTTCGGCGAGATCGAGGACATCGTCGACGCCGACGCGCTGCTGGGCTCGAACACCTCGACCCTGCCGATCACCCTGCTGTCCAACGGCGTCAAGCGCGCCGAGGACTTCATCGGCATCCACTTCTTCTCCCCCGTGGACAAGATGCCGCTGGTCGAGATCATCCGTGGCGAGAAGACCTCGGACGAGGCCCTGGCCCGCGTGTACGACTACACCCTGGCGATCCGCAAGACCCCGATCGTGGTCAACGACAGCCGCGGCTTCTTCACCTCTCGCGTCATCGGCACGTTCATCAACGAGGCCATCATGATGCTCGAGGAGAACATCGATCCGCAGACCATCGAGCAGGTCGGCCTGCAGGCGGGCTACCCGGCCGCGCCGCTGAAGCTGAGCGACGAGCTCAACTTCGAGACCATGCAGAAGATCTTCAAGGAGACCCGTGCCGCGGCCGAGGCCGAGGGCAAGGTCATCTCCGCGGCGTCGCTCGCCTCGGGCAACGTGATCGGCACGATGATCGACAAGTTCGATCGCAAGGGCAAGCTGCACGGCGCCGGCTTCTACAACTATGTCGACGGCAAGACCGCCGGCATCTGGGAGGGCCTGCGCGAGGCCTTCGGTTCCCAGCGTGAGCTCCCCGAGGGCGTCACCCTGCAGGATCTGAAGGACCGCATGCTCTTCATCGAGGCCATCGAGACCCAGAAGTGCTTCGACGAGGGCGTGCTCACCACCACGGCCGACGCGAACATCGGCTCGATCTTCGGCATCGGCTACCCGGCCTGGACCGGTGGCGTGCACCAGTTCATCGTGGGCTACCCGGGCGGCACCGCCGGCTTCGTGGCTCGCGCCGACGAGCTGGCCGCCAAGTTCGGTGAGCGCTTCGAGGTTCCGGCTTCGCTGCGCAAGTAGTCGAGTGGCGGCGTCCGCGCCGCCGATGACGACCGGCACCGCCCGGGTCACGATTCTCGTGACCCGGGCGGTGTGCTTTCCGGTCCCCGTGCCTGCGTTTCGTGCCCGATCCGGCGAAACCCGCGCTACGTTGGGAATATGTACGGGTTGCGCATCGGACCACCCGTCCGTTCGGTGTGTGCGCTCGTGTCGAGTTCGAGGTGGGCAGAGACGTGAACTCACAGCCTGACCCGGGAGGCCCCCGGAGAGCACCCTCCCGAGTCGAAAACGCCACCGAGGCATACGTTCCCGTGTCGATCGTGGACGAGCTCGAAGCCATGGGGCTGGCCGAGGCGCAGGAGATCGGCCGGGGTGGTTTCGGTGTGGTCTACCGCTGCACGCAGCGGGTGCTCGATCGCGTAGTGGCGGTGAAGGTGCTGTCCTCGGAGATCGACGACGAGAGCCGCGAGCGTTTCCTGCGCGAGGAACACGCCATGGGCCGCCTGTCCGGGCATCCGAACATCGTGGACATCTTGCAGGTGGACGTGACGGCGAGCGGGCGGCCGTACATCGTGATGCCCTTCGCCACGCACGGCTCGCTCGAACGGCTGGTCCGGGACAACGGTCCGCTCGGCTGGTCCGATTCGCTGCGGGTGGGGGTGAAGCTGGCCGGCGCGATCGAGACCGCGCATCGCGCGCAGGTGCTGCACCGCGACGTGAAACCGGCCAATGTGCTGCTGAGCCGGTACGGGGAGCCCATGCTCACCGATTTCGGGATCGCCCGAATTCCCGGTGGATTCCGGACCTCGACCAGTCTGATCAGCGGATCGCCCGCCTTCACCGCGCCCGAGGTGCTCAAGGGCGAGGAGCCCACCGTGCGCTCGGACGTGTACGGGCTCGGGTCCACCCTGTTCGCGCTGCTGACCGGGCACGCCGCCTACGAGCGGCAGTCGGGGGAGAAGATCATCGCGCAGTTCCTGCGCATCACCAGCCAGCCGGTGCCGGACCTGCGCGAGCAGGACATTCCCGCCGACGTGGCGGCGGCCATCGAGGCGGCCATGGCCCCGGATCCGCGGCACCGGCCCGCCTCGGCCGTCGAGTTCGGTGATCTGCTGCGCACCGTGCAGTCCGGGCACGGGCAGGTACCGGACGAAATGGCGCTGCTGGACGGCGATATCTCCGGCCCGGACACCGAATACGATGACAGCCGGTACTTTTCGCGCCAGCGCACCGGGACAGCGGTGCCCGGCGCCCGCAACCGCTCGATGACCCTGCGCCCGCCCACCGGGTCCGAGACCGGCGCCCGATCCGGTGATCCGGGCAGCGGTGACTTTCCGGTCCTGGGCAACACGCTGCCGCCCACGGCCACCACGAAATTCCGGCCGCCCACGCTCGCGCGCGAGCCGGTGCCGCGCCCGCGCCTGCTGGAAACGCTGCGCCAGGGCGGACGGCGGCGGCTGGCGGTGCTGCACGGCCCGGCGGGTTTCGGCAAGAGCACCCTGGCCACCCAGTGGTGCGCCGAGCTCACCGATCGCGGGGTCGCGGTCGCCTGGCTGGGCATCGATCGCGACGACGATCACGAGGTGTGGCTGCTCGCGCACATGATCGCGGCCATTCGCCGGGTGCGCCCGGAGATCGGGGCCGGGCTCGAACAGGTGCTGGAGGAACGGCCCGCCGAGGCGGTGCCGTACGCGATCTCCGCGCTCATCGACGAGGTGCACGCGAGCGGATCCTCGGTGGTGGTGATGGTGGAGGACTGGCATCGCATCACCGACGCCGGCGCGCAGCGCGTGCTGGAGTCGTTGCTGGACAACGGATGTCATCATCTGCGATTCGTGGTCACCAGCCGCGAGCGCGCCGGGCTGCCGCTGAGCCGAATGCAGGTGGCCGACGAACTGGTCGAAATCGATTGCGATCAACTGAGTCTCACCGAGGATGAGACCAGGCAGATCCTGGTGGATCGCAACGGACTCGAGCTCACCGACCGGCAGGTGGAGCAGATTCACGCCGCCGCGGGCGGCTGGCCCGCGGCCATTCAGCTGGCGAGCCTGTCCCTGCGCGGTGCGCAGCGGGACGCCGATCAGCTCATCGCCCGGCTCTCGGGCGACAGCAAGGCCATACGCGAGTACCTCGCGGAGAACGTGCTGAATCAGCTCGAACCGGCGATGCTCGAGTTCCTGAGCGCGGTCGCGGTCCCCGAGCGGGTCAACGCCTCCCTCGCGACGGCGCTGAGCGGCGCGGCGGACGCCGGGAGCCTGCTGGAGCAGGCCGAGGCGCGCGAGCTGTTCGTGCACCGGGTCTCCGACGATTCCCAGTGGTTCCGGATGCAGCCCATGGTGGCCGAGCACCTGCGCGCCCGGCTCGAACGCGCGCAACCCGGGCAGGTCAAGGCGCTGCACCGGCGGGCGGCGCGCTGGTTCGCCGAACACCAGATGCTGCGGCAGTCGGTGGATCACGCCATGGCGGCCACCGACTTCAAGTACGCCCTCGATCTCATCGAGAGCGGCGGCATGGACCTCATCGATCGCTCCCGGCTGGCCACCCTGTTCGGGACGGTGTCGAAACTGCCGGTGCAGCAAGTGACTTCGCGCTCCAAACTGCTGATGGCGCTGGCCCGCGCGAACGTGAACCTGCAGCAGTCCGGGGCCGCGCGCACCGCGCTGGGCCGGCTGTCGAACATGCTGGCCCGCAGTTCGCCGCTGGATGCCGAGGCCGTCATCCAGCGCTGCCAGGCCGCCGTGCTGGCCGCCGCCGACCAGGTGGCGCGCGATCGCACCGACGGGGTGCTGGACCAGCTCACCGATTCGCTGCGCCTGGTCGACGAGCTGCCCGCCTGGACGGTGTCCACCGCGGCGAATCTCGCGTCCTTCGTGCGGCTCTGCGAGTTCGACTTCGACGGCGCGCGTGCCACCCAGGAGTGGGCGCGGCCGTATCACGAACGCTCCGGTGATCCGCTGGGCGCGGTGTTCGGTCGCTGCGGTCTGGGTGCGGCCGCCTACGAACAGCTCGACATCCGGACCGCCACGGCGTGTTTCGAACAGGCGTGGCAGATCGCCCGCGATCGCTCCGGCCCGCGATCGCACCCGGCGCGGGTGGCGAGTGCGCTGCTCGGTGAATTGGCCTATCGCCGTGGGGATCTGGAGGGCGCCGAACGACTGCTGGATCAGAGTCGCGAGTTGCCGGCGCGGGTCGGCCCGATCGACTTTCTGGTGAGCACCTTCGTCATCGGCGCGCGGGTCAAAGCGGTGCTCGGCGACGCCGGCGCGGCTGCCGCCCGTCTGGACGAGGGTGCGCGTATCGCGGTGGAGCGCAAGCTGCCTCGTCTCGCCGCCCGGATCCGCGCCGAACGGCTGCGGCTGGAGCTGCCCGCCGAGCCCGGTGCGGGTTCGGCGGGTGATCCGCCGCCGCGGCCGGTCCACCATCTCACCGGTGCGGCGGCGCTGACCGCCGAGGCCGAGGAGATCGCCGCCATTCGCGCCCTGCTGGCACGGCACCATCGCGGTGAGGATCCCGCCGTGCCCGACGAGCTGGCCCCGCTGGGCACCGCCGACACCGCGGTCAAACGCGCCCGCGCCCTGCACGCCCGCACCCGCGAGAAGAACCGTCCCCGCGCCGAACTCGACGCGGCCCTGCTACTGGCCGAAGCCCTGGCCACCGCCCGCTGGCAGGGCGAAGCGATCAGCGTCCTGATCCCGGTCGTGATCACCTGCGCCGACCTCGGCTGGACCCGGCCGCTGCTGGACGCGGGACCCGGCGTCCTCGGCCTGCTGCGCACCCTGCGCACCGAAATGTCCCTGGGCACAGGCGGATCCGATCCGCAGGAGCTGCCCCGGGCATTTCTGGATTCGCTCGTCTGAGCAATCGCAGGGTGCGTCCAGGCTTACCGCCTAGGGCTGCCACCACGGGCGCAGCGGGACCGTCCAGGCCTGGTCCGGGCCGTTCTTGACGCCCAGGACCTGGTGCAGCTGCACCACGCCGCGCTCGAAGCCGAGCTGACAGCCCGCCATGTACAGGCCCCACACCTTGGCCGTACCCTCGCCGACCTCCTCGACCGCGGCATCCCAGTTCTTCACCAGGTTGTCGCACCATTCGGCCAGGGTCAGGGCGTAGTGGCGGCGCAGGTTCTCCTCGTGCAGCACCTCGAGGCCCACGTTCTGGATCTCGGAGATGATGCGGCCCGAGCCGGTGAGCTCGCCGTCGGGGAAGACGTACCGGTCGATGAAATCCCCGGCCCTACTGGTGTGCTTGTTGTCCGGGCGGGTGATGCAGTGGTTCAGGAACAGCCCGCCGTCGCGCAGCTTGGATTGGATGAACTCGAAGTACGCGGGGTAGTTGTGGACGCCGATGTGCTCGGTCAGGCCGATGGAGGACACGGCGTCGAACGAATCCTCGGCGATATCGCGGTAATCCGAGTGCCGCACCTCGGCCAGGCCCGACAGGCCTTCCGCCGCGATCCTGGCCTGCGCCCATTCGGCCTGCTCGGCCGAGAGCGTCGCGCCGATGACGCGAACGCCCCGCTTGGCGGCGTAGCGCACCATTCCGCCCCAGCCGCAGCCGATGTCGAGCAGCCGGTCGCCGACCTTCAGATTCAGCTTGTCGAAGACGAGGCGGTACTTGTTCTCCTGCGCCTGCTCGAGGTTCCAGGCTTCGTCCCCGTACACCGCGCAGGTGTAGGTCATCGACTCGCCGAGTACGTACTCGTAGAAGGTGTTCGAGACGTCGTAGTGGTGGTGGATGGCCTCGGCGTCACGAGTCTTGGAGTGCCGCAACCCTTCCAGGGCGATGCGCCGCCAGCGCGGCAGGGTCTCCTGCGGCGGCGGGGCGACCGGCTTGAGCAGTTCCCAGCCGAGCGATCGGGCGATGACCACCAGCTGCATGGCGGTCGGGCGGCGGAACTTCATGCTCGCCATGGCCTTGAGCAGCTCGTACGGATCACCGGGGTGCGCGCCGTGAATGCGCATGTCACCGGAGATGTAGGCGCGTGCCATACCCAGATCGCCGGGTGCGTTGGCGACGTAGTTCACCCCGCGCGGATTGACGATCTCGAGCCCGAACTCGGAGTTCGCGGGTCCGGTGCTGCTGCCGTCGTACGCGGTGAAGCGCACGGGCATCGGTCCCTCGATGAGGGACTCGAAGATCTCGGCGATCGTGAGCTTGGAACCTAGCTCTGCGAACACCTCGGAACGGTCCTTGAATGTGGTCACTTGCGTTGCACCGCCTTCGAATACAGGTCGAGTAGTCGATGATCCGGGTTGTAGTCCTTCTCGAGGCGGGCGTAGGTGCCGCCGCCGTAGTACAGCTCGGCGAACTCCTCGGGTCCGTAATAGGAATCCGAGTAGAGCGATTTGTGGCCGTCGAGCTCGGAGACCTTGCGCTCGATGGCACGGTTGGCCGCGCCCTCCGGCTGCCCGGGCGTGGTGGCCACGGCAGACCAGAAGCCGACGTTCACGTAGCTGCGTCCCGGTTCGAGCGGGTACAGCGGCCAGGGTCGGCCGGTGCCGTTGTCGTCACGCAATCGCAAGGGGCACAACCAGATCGGTTCGATGGGAATATCGCGCAGGAACCATTCCAGGAAATCGGCGGTGCGTTCGATCGGCACCTCTATGTCCTGCACTACCCGCTCACGGGGCGGATTACCCTGGCGGGCTTCGAGTTTGTCGCCGATGTGGTACTTGTGATCGAGCGCGATGAGCTTCCAGTAGAAGCTGCTGCGCCGGTATCGCTGCGGCCACCAGCGCCGGATCTTCGGGTTCTGCGCACCGAAGGCGCGCGAGCACCAGAACCAGTCGGTGTCCCAGCGCCAGAGGTAGTCGGAGATGGTGAGCCGGTCGCGTTTGGGCCGGTCGGAGTCGTGCTGCAGGGACCGGTAGAAGATCTCCATGCCGGTGTAGTCACTGACCGGGCCGGGCTCGTCGGTCTGGCGGCCGAGCACCAGGTAGCTCTCGTCGGCGGTGAACACCACGCCGTCGAGGTAATCGACCTGCTCACCGGCGTACGAGCGGTCGGAGACGATGCGCGCCATCTCGGCCTCCAGCTCCCGTAAATCATGAAACCGTATGTGGCGCAGTGCCACATACGGTTTCACCGGTTCGAGCTCGATCTTCAGCCGGGTGGAGTATCCGAGGGTGCCGTAGGAGTTGGGGAAACCGCGGAACAGATCCGCGTGCTCGCCGTCCGGGGTGGCGGTGATGATCTCGCCCGCCCCGGTGAGCACATCGATCTCCAGGACCGATTCGTGCGGTAGCCCGTTGCGGAAGGACGTGGACTCGATGCCGAGGCCGGTCACCGCGCCGCCCAGGGTGATGGTCTTGAGTTGCGGCACCACCAGCGGCGCGAGCCCGTATTGCAGGGTGACCGCGACCAGGTCCTCGTAGGTGGTCATGCCCGCCACCTCGGCGGTGCGCTGTTCCGGGTCGACCGCGATGACCTGCGTCAATCCCGAGACGTCGAGCCCGGGCGCGGTGTTCTTCGCCCGTGCCCGGAAGAGATTGGAGGTCTTCTTGGCCAGCCGGATGTTCGCATCGGGCGGGATGGCACGATAGGAGGCCAGGAGTCGATCGACCCCGGCCTGATACGCGGCGAACCCAGATTCGCGTGCGGCCGGTGCGCGGCCAGCCAACCCCAACAGACTCACTGCCACCCTCGGAACGCTAGCGTGCACCGACCGGTACGGCCAGCAAGCGCACACCGGCGGGGCGGTTTTTCACACACAGTTAGCATGCGACGATGTGGCCCCCAGCAGCCACGCTTCGAGTCTATTCCCGCTCCGACCGTGAGAATAGTTACTTCGGCTAATTGCCTGAGGATTGCGGTGTGTCAGTGCGGCTTTGGGTCACGAGTTGGATACGGATGCGCTTCGGTGGGCGGGTGGAGCAGGGTTGAATGCTCGATCGGCGGCTTGTGCGCGGCCGGCCGGGGCGGCTCGGGATCGGGGATCGGGCCGACCGGGGGCGGCGCATAGAACTGCTGCGGTGCGGGGAACCCGGGGCCGGGCACCGGGTGCTGCGGGCCGGGATACGAGTATTGCGGGCCGGGCGGAAGGCCGTACCCGGCGGCGGGCGGGTACGGGTAGCCGCCGAAGACCGGTTGCGGCCCGCGCTCGCGGGCCCGCTTCTGGTCGCCCAGCGCCACGATCAGCCAGACGGTCCCGCCCAGGAACACGATGCCGCCGATGCCGGCGGCGGTCCATTTCTCCTCGGTGTTGGTACTGCGCTGGCTCGAATAGCTGCGGGTCGTCGAGTTGCCGTTCTCGGTCGTCACGCACCGCTCGCCCGGTCGCATCTGCTCGTCGCCGCACATGACCTTGCCGCGGTCTCCGATGGCCAGGGAGACGAGACTGAGTCCCCCCATCAGGAACCCGAACACGAGTACGGCGATGGCGCCCTTGACCGCGTTGCTGATGATGCTCTCCCCCGGGTGAATTCGCTTGTGCGGCAGCTGTTCAGCGCGGGCGCTGCGGATAGCCGGGCTGCTGCGGGTACGGCTGCTGCCCGTAGCCGGGCTGCGGCTGGTAGGGCTGACCCGCGGGCGCGTACTGCGGCGCGGGCAGATACCCCTGCGGCGCGGCGTAGCCGGGCTGCTGACCGTACGCGGGCTGACCGTACTGCGGCTGCTGGCCATGGGGGGCGGGCTGGGGGTAGGGCGCGGGCTGACCGTAGCCGGGTTGCTGACCGTAGGCGGGGGCCTGCGGCGCGGGCTGTCCGTACGGATTGGGCTGGGCGTACGGGTTCGGCTGCCCGTAGGGATTGGGCTGGGCGTACGGGTTGGGCGCACCGCCGCCGGACGGCGGGTTGGGTGTGTTGCCCGAGCCCCGGCGGATCTCGCGGACCAGCATGAACCCGCCGCCGACGATCATCAGCGTCCCGATGCCGAACAGGATCCACGGGGTGGAGCCGTTGCTGTCCTTCTGCTCGTCGTAGGTGCGGGTGGTGGTGCGGCCCTTGCGGGTGGTGTCGCAGGTGTCCCCGGGGGACATCACCCGGCTGCCGCACTTCACCGTGCCGTCGTCGCTCAGCGTGCTCACGCCGCCGAACAGCAGAGCACATCCGATGACTATGGAGAGAACGTAGGACAGCACGTTCTTGACGCGGCGAACGGAGTGCATGGTGGAGCGATTCCCCTCGAATAAAACCCGTAGAACAGACAATCCGGTCGTGCAGGATCGCGGCGAAGCATAACCGGGTGGTGGCCCGCTGCCCACTGGAATGGGCGTCCGCCCAGTTGGGCGGCTCCCTCGTCACAGCGGTTCGTCGAGTTCGAGTTGCCGAATCTGCGGCAGATACGAATTCAGCTCGCCCGCTTCGAATCTGCGCATGCCGATCACATGCCAGAACTGCCCGTCGGTAAGTCCCTCGGTCTTGTAGCGGCCGTCCGGGGTGAACGCCGCCCAGCCCTCGGGCCAGCCGAGCAGGGTCGCCCGCTGGGCCGGGGGAGTGTCGTCGGCGCCGCAGCTCCACAGCATGACGCTGCCGTCGTTGCCGCCGCTGGCGAGCAGCCCGCCGGTGCGGGCGAAAGCCAGCGAGCGCACCCGGTAGCGGTGCCCGGTCAGGGTGTGCAGGTGTCGTCCGGAGGTGATGTCCCACAGGTGAATCGCCAGATCGTCGCCCGCGGTGGCGAGCATCCCGGTGCGCGGATCGATCGCGACGCACCACAGTTTGCCGCCGTGCCGGGTGAGCCGGTGCACCGTCGCGCCGCCGCCGATGTCCCAGATCCGCACCTCGGCGTCCCAGGACACGCTGGCCAGTCGATCGCCGTGAAAAGCCACCCCGTACACGCGATCCCGATGCCCGCGCAGGGTGTGCAGCAGGGTTCCGGAGGCGACGTCCCAGACCCGGACCTCGGAGTCGTCGCAGCCGGTGGCCATGCGCGCGCCCGCGGCGTCGAACGCGATCGAGCGCACCCGCCCGCGATGATCACGGCAGACCGCGTGCTCGCCGCCGGTGTTGCGGGTCCACATGGTGACGCTGTCGTCGTCGTTGGCGGTGGTGACCAGGCGGCCGTCCGGACTGTAGGCGGTGGCCCACACCGGCGCGGCGTCGATGCTGATGTGCCGCTCGTGGGTCGCGGTGCCGATGTCGAACACGCTGAGCCTGCCGTCGTTGCCGGTCGTGGTGAGCTGACCGGGCCGGGCCGGGTTGAAGATGGCCGACTCCAGGTTCACCGGGCGATCGGCGTCGCCGCGCAGATGGTCGGTGAGCCGGCCGGTGGCGGCGTCCCACAGTCGCACGTCGCCGTCGTTGCCGCAGGCCGCGAGCACCGCGCCGGTGGCGTCGAAGGAGACCGTGCGCACGTGGCGGCCGTGCCCGGTGAGCACGTGCCGGCACTCTCCGGTCACCGGATCCCAGACGCGCAGCGCGAATTGATCGTCGGCCACGGCCAATTGCCCGCCGTCCGGGCGGAAGACGAACGGCCAGATGGATCCCGTGTGCCCGGTGAGGCGATGCCGGGGCGCGCCGGTGCGCCCGTCGCGCACCAGAATCGAGCCGGTGGCGTCGCCGCTGGCCAGCAGGTCCCCGCTCGATTCGAAGGCGAGCCAGTGGATGGGCGCGGTGCCGTGCTCGGCGCCGGTGTGCAGCACCGCCCCGGTGTCCAGGCGCCACAGCATGATTCCGCCCGCGGTGTCGCCGCTGGCCAGCAGCGGCTCGGTGGGATGGAAGGCGAGCGTGTACACGATGTCCCGGTGCCCGGGCAGTTCTCGCACGGGCCGGCAGCCGGCCGGATCCCACAGCGCCAGCACGCCGTCGGCGCCGCAGACGGCCAGTAGCCGCCCGGTCGGATCCCAGGCCACGCGGCGCAGCGAATCTGTCTGCGCCCGAAAGGTTCCCGTCTCGGTGCCGGTGTGCACCCGGAAGATGCGGACGGTGCCGTCCTGGTAGCCCGCCGCCACCTGATCGCCGTGGAAGGCGATGCTGACGATGCGCTGGCGCTGTCCGCGCGGGGCGGCGAAGCGGTAGCGCAACTCGCCGGCGGGCAGCGACCACAGGCGCAGCACGCCGTCGGCGTCGCCGGTGGCCAGCTGATCGCCGGTGACGTTCACCTCCAGCGGCCACGGCCATTTCTCGTGGTCCGACAGTATTCTCAGCGCCTCACCGGTGGTGGCGTCCCAGATGCGGACGGTGTTGTCCGCGGAGCCGGTGACCAGTACCTGCGCCGTGTAGGCGACCGCGAACGCGCGGGCCCGGTGTCCCTGCAGGGTGCGCAGCACGCGCCCGGTGTCCGCGCCGTAGATGACCACGCCCCCGTAGTCGCAGCCCAGGGCCAGGACACCGCCGTCCGGGCTGTAGGCCAGCGGCCGGGGCAGGCGGCCGTGCCTGGTGTCGAAGCCGTGCATGACCCCGACCGCGGCCGGCGCGAACTCGGTGCCGGGCGGGGTGCCCGGCACCCGGGCCGAACCGGTCAGCTCGGTCCGCGCCGGCAGCCCGATGACCTCGAGCAGTGCGGCCCGGGTCCACACCGTGCCGTGCCGCAGAGTCGCGGTCAGGTTGGTGCGGGCCAGGCGGGCCCCGGTCAGATCGGCCTGGCACAGATTCGCCCCGATCAGCGACGCCTGATCGAGCTGGGCGCGGTGCAGGCGGGCGTTGCGCAGATCGGCGTTGCGCAGGTCGGCGCCGATGAGCTGGGCTTCGGTGAGATCGGCCCCGCGCAGGTCCGCGCCGATCAGCGAGGCCCGGTCGAGCCGGGCGCGGTGCAGGCGGGCGTCGCGCAGGTCGGCGTTGCGCAGGTCGGCGCCGATGAGGTGGGCTTCGGTGAGATCGGCCCCGCGCAGATCGGCCCCGGCCAGCGCGGCCTGCTCCAGATCGGCCCCGGTGGCGTCGGCGCCGGCCAGTACCGCGCCGTCGAGGGTGGCCTCGAACAGCCGGGTCCGGCGCAGGACGGCGCCGGTGAGGTCGGCGCGGCGCAGGTCCCGATAGGACAGGTCCTGCTCGCCGAGGTCGATGCCGCGCAACGGGGTATCCGGGGCCGTGCGCAACCTGGCGGTGATGCGCTCGGCGTTGTGCCGGGCGATGTCGTGGGCCGCCGGATCCTCGAGCACCCGCCGGATCCAGGCCCGCAGCAGCCCGAGATCGGTGAGATCGCAGAGGAATTCGATGCCCAGCGGGGTCAACTCGGCCTGTTCCAGCGGCGGCGGCGCACTCGCGCCCGCGGCGAACTCGACCGAAACATGCTTGGCCACCAGCCAATCCGCGACCGAGGGGTGAATGAAGCCGAACAGATTGTCCTCGGCGCGCACCAGCAGACTGCGCGAGCCGATGATGTGCGCGGACAGCGGCGCGCTGCGCCGACCCGGATCGGTGAGATCGTCGACTTCGCGTGCGACGTCGGTCAATTCGGCCAGCGTCAGGTAGGGCTCGCCCGCCTCCCACACGCGCAGCGCGAACGCGGTGATCGCCTGCCACAGCTCCTCGACGCGCAACCCGGTCTGCGCGCCCGCCTGTTCGGGCGAGCGCTCGACCTCGTAGGTCAGCCAGGACTCGAGGATCTCCCGGTACAGCCGGGTCGGGCCGATGAGCTGCCCGGATCCGGCCGCGGCCCGCAGCCGGTGCTCGTCGATCTCGGCGATGAAACTCAGCATGCGCGGATTGCGGGCCATGGCCAGCAGATCCGGGATGCCGCGCAGCAGCCGCATCCGGTCCTCCGGCGGCGGGCCCGCGCCCACGTCCGGCATGAGCGAGGCGCGATTGACCAGGAACGAGCGGACCTGGTCGGGGGTGAAGTCCTCGATATTGATCACCCGCCGGCCCGACAGTTCGTCGAATCGCCTGCCCAGCGCCCCGGACACCTGATCGCGGGACTTGAAGTGCTGGGTGCGCGCGGCGACCACGACCTTGGCCCGGCCCACCGCCGCCTGCAGCAGCGTGTCCATGTGGTCGGCCGCGCTCTCGTAGCTGAGCCGGGACAGCAGTTCGTCGAAGCCGTCGAACAGCAGCACCACCCGGCCCTGTTCGAGCAGGTAGTCGAGCGCGCCCAGATCGATGCGGTCCTCGCCGTTGTCGGCCAGGTGCGCGGCCACCAGGGTGTGCACCGAGCGCGTCCGATCGAGGGTGCGCAGTTCGATGAACAGCGGCAGCAGCGTGGGCTGGGTTTCGCCGATGCGCCGGGCCAGCTCGCGCAGGGCGAAGGTCTTGCCCCGCCCGAAATCGCCGAGCAGCAGCACGAACCGGCCGTCGTCCCCGGTGACCAGGCGCATCAGCGTGCCGATGAGATCGTCGCGGATCTCCTGCGCGCCCGGCTCCACCATGCGGAAGCGCTGGGGCACATACAGTCCCGGCGGATAGCGCGGATCGTTGCGCAGTTGCTCGGCCTGCTTGCGCAGGTAGTCGTCGAGATCCAGCAGCCCCTGGAAGTCGGAGAAGCTGCGCACCCGGACGCCGTCGGCGGCCGCCCGCTCCCGTACCTCGGGTGTCGGCCGGGGTCCCCGGTAGACCAGCTCGGAGCCGGGTTCGGGCTGCCCGCGCAGGAACCGGTCCAGCACCGCCTCGGTCACCTCGCCCACGTGTACGCCGATGCGCCGCTGGTCGATGACCCGCCCGTGCTCCTCGGTGATCAGCAGATAGGGATGCTCGGTGGCGCTGCGCCGAATCTTGGCGTCGGGGAACTTGACCGCGCAGATCTCCCGGACGCTGTCCAGCAGTTGCTCGTCGGGTCCCGGCGCGGTCTGCGGGGCCGGCGCGGGACGGTCGGGCTCGTCCGGGCCGAAGGCGGCCGCGCACCGGGCCCAGGGTTCGAGCCAGAAGACCGGTTTCTCCGCCACCGGCGCACAGGGCAGCCGCAGCAGCCCGCCCGCGGTGATGTGGATGAGTTCCGGTCGATCGGGTTCGGCGGCCAGCACCGGCAGTGCGCCGCCGAGCCGGCGGGTGTGCGTGCCGTCCGGACCGGGGCCGTGCAGCAGCAGATTCAGGCGCGGGCCGAGCGCGGCGGCCAGTTTCGGGGCATCGCGCAGCAGCGCCGGATCGTAGGGCGATGCGCTGGAATGCGATACCGCCGCGTGCCGCACGACGCCCACGCGCAGCCACCCCCGCTTCTCGAAATCGCGCAGGCGTTCGGCGAACCAGTTGAGTTGTTCCTCGCCGACCGATCCGTAGTCGCTGTCGGCCAGGTGGGTCGCGGCCATGGTGGAGTTCAGGCCCGCGATCACCACGTGCAGTTCGGGAACGGGGAACAGGGTGTAGGGCTGTCCCACATCGAAAACCAGCTGATCCAGGCCGCGATAGAGGGTGGTGAACAGCTGTGCGAAATGGGCGAGCTTCGGGAAGTAGGGCGGTAGCGGCCTGCGGTCGTTGGCCGCGCAGTCCAGGAAATAGGAGTGGCAAGCCAGGGTGGACACGTCGTGATTGCCGGGCACGACCACGACTCGGTCCGGCGCGAGCTTCAGCAGTACGCGCAGCCCGCCGAGGAACGAAATCGCCTGCCGCACTTCGGCGGGGTGGCCGGATTCGGTGAGATCACCGCTCACCACCAGCAGATCGGGCGTCGGCACCCCCGGCTCGCGATCCAGCAGCTCCGAGACCGCGCCCCAGACATGGGATTGCAGGCCCGCGGGATCGCGCGGCTGCCCGGCCGCGGCCAGGCCGCGACCGAAGCGGGGACCGGGCAGATGCAGGATCGACAGTCCGGTGCGCGGCGCGGCCGGTCCGGATCCACCCGGAAAGTCCGGCGCCGTCAGCGGTCTTCGGCCCACCGCCGCTTCCGGGCGCGCGTCGTGGCCCGATCCGGCGGGCGGCGCCGCCGGGCCGGAGCGGGCGGGCAGCCGCGCCGCGCGTTCGAGCAGTTGCCGCCGCGCCGTGTCCTCGGACCGCGCGTCCGCCAGGTCGAGGAATTCGGTATGCGGAGCGAAATCGGCGGGCGCGCAGTCATCTACGCGCACCGCCAGCACCTTGGCGGGGTCCAGGGCGGCCACCGCCCGTCGTTCGGCCGCGCAATCGCGGGAGTCGAGATAGTTGTGCGAGAACACCGCGACCACGGCCGCGGATTCGCGCAGGCCCTGCCGGGTGAAATCCTCGTAGCTCTCGCCCGCGGCGAAATCCCAGGAGTGCAGCAGCACCCGATAGCGCGCACCCGCGGATTCCAGCTGCCAGGCCAGCCAGGCCGCCCACCGTTCGTCGGCCGGGGAATAACTGATGAAGAAGTCCCGCGGCCACCCTCCCGCCACCGTCACCGTGTCAGTATTGCCCAGCCCGAACCCCTTCGAGGCCGGTCGAATCGAACCCGGCCCGACATATCCCGCCGCGTGGTTCGGTATGCGTGGTTCGGCCGCCGGTGCGGCGCCCGGGGATTCGCGGGCCGGGCCACCGGGGGCGCGGGGCATGTCAACATTGATCATGCGAGAACTCGATTCCGAGCCGCGGGATTCTCCGCTCGCGCGGCTGCGCGCGTCGGTCCGGAACCGGCTGACCGTTCTCGACGGCGTCCGCATCGGTCTGCTTGTTCTCGGATTGCTCTGTGTGGCAACGGGATTGCTGCCGCGCGCCGAGGCGGCGGACAATATGGCCCGCATCGCCCCGCTGCTGCTGTTCCTGGTCAGTGTGATCGTGCTGGCCTCGCTGGCCCGGCGCGCCAAGGTCTTCGACGTGATCGCGCATCGCCTGGCCATCATCGCGGGCGGCAACTACGCGGCGCTGTTCCTGCTGTGCGTGCTGTTCGCCTCGACCACGACCGCGGTGCTGAACCTCGACACCACCGCGGTGCTGCTCACCCCGGTCATGCTGGCCCTGGCGATCCCGGCCCGCATCGCGCCGGTGCCGCTGGCCATGACCACGCTGTGGCTGGCCAATACCGCGAGCCTGCTGCTGCCGGTCTCCAACCTCACCAATCTGCTCGCGGCCGATCGCGTGGCCCTGCACGCGCTGGACTTCGGCGCGAGAATGTGGCTGCCGCAGCTGCTTTCGGTCGGGGTGACCATGGTCTGCCTGTGGCTCTGGTACTGGCGGCGACCGCATCGCGGTGCGGACCGCTACGTCGTGCCGGAGCCGGTGACCCCGGCGGACGCTCGCGAACGCGTGCTGCTGTACGCCACCGGGGGTGCGTGCCTGCTGTTCGTGCTCGCGATTCCCTTCGCGGGCGAGCGCATCGAATACGCGGCGGCCGGCGCCGCGCTGATCGCGGTGGCGGCCTTCGGATTCCTGGATCGCAGCGCCCTGCGCTGGTCGCTGTTCCCCTGGCAACTGCTGGTTTTCGTGACCGGGCTGTTCCTGGTCGTCCCCACCCTGGGCCGGTACGGCCTCTCCACGGTCATGAGCACCCTGATCGGTGACGACTCCGGGGCGGCCGGCGCGTTCCGGGCCGCGAGCGCCGGGGCGGGCCTGTCCAATCTCGTGAACAACCTGCCCGCGTACACCGCGGGCGAGGCGGTGATACCCGTCGGGGAACGCGATCAATTGCTGGCCCTGCTGATCGGCACCAACGTCGGCCCGCTGGTCACGCCGTGGGCGTCGCTGGCGACCCTGCTGTGCCTGGAGTTCTGCCGGACCCACGAGGTGCGAATTCCCATGCGGCGCTTCGTGCTCACCGGGTTGGCGCTGGCCGTGCTCGCGACCGGGGCCGCGGTCACCGGTCTGCTGCTGACCGCCTAGCCCGCGCGGTTCACCAGTGCGGCGCGGCCTCGGGGCGCAGCGCGTGCCGGATGATCTCCGCGACATCGTCGTCGGTGTAGACGCCCGGCAGCGGCATGCCGAGCCGGTCGAACAGCTCGCGGGTCTGGCGCAGCGTCGGCTCGCCCGGCGTCGACAGATCGCTGTGCAGATCGATCGGGACGCGCTTCGCCTGCCGGAAACTCATCCGCAGCTCCCGCGCGAGATCGCGGTAGTGCGGCTTGTCGCTCTCGAACAGCAGCGCCGGGGTGTTCGCGTTGCCCTGGGTCACGATGACGCAGCCGGCGGACAGGTCCCACCGGTAGGTGGTGCGGATGGGCGACACCGCCAGATCGATCTCCAGGAATTCGGACTGCTGGTGATACCACCAGGCGGCCAGCACCGTGCCGTAGGCCTGTTTGCGCACCCGGTCGGCGGTCCACGGGCGGCCGGTGTTGGCCGGTTGCAGCGAGGCGCGGAAGTGCGCGTCGTCCCGGCACACCGCCTCGTTGGCCGGATCCAGGATCTCCAATTGCACACGCAGCGAACGCCGTTCGTGCCGCGCCTTGTCCAGCAGCTCGGGCAGGGTCACCGCGCGCAGGTAGCTGCCGGTGCCGCCCTTGAACGCCCACTGATCGGTCGCGCCGCGGGCCAGCGCGTGCGTCTGGCCGATCTCGGCGCCGTAGAGCTGGCGGACGGTCGCGGTGTCGCGCACCGCGCGCGAGAGCGCGGCCCGATCGCGCAGAATCGAAATGGCCAGCAGCGCCAGCACCACCAGCGTGGCGGACGGCACATATTTGTCGTCACCGCCGAAAGTGCCGAACATCTCGACGGCGGCCGCGGTCAGCGCGACGATCATGACCACGACGGCATCGAGATTGACGCGCAGCCATCGTATGAAGCGTTTCATGCCCGCGTCCTCCCCACGACGTCCACCCAGGATAGGGGTTTCGGGCGGCGCGGGACTCGAATCCGGATACCCGCCCCGGACATCGCTCGGCGTACCATGACCGGGCGGCACCAGGGCACTCAGCCGGGAATCACAAAGGAGCACATGGTGGGACAGGTCAGCGCCTCCAGTTCGATCGTCGTCACGGCGGATCCGAAGCGCACGCTCGACGCGATCGCCGACTACGAGTCGGTGCGGCCGCGCATCCTCTCCTCGCACTACCGCGACTACAAGGTGGTCGAGGGTGGCAAGGGCGCGGGCACCGTCGTGGAATGGACGCTGCAGGCCACCGAGAAGCGCCAGCGCAACGTGCGCGCGGCCATCTCGGTCTCCGATTCCATGGTGACCGAACGTGATTCGAACTCCTCCATGGTCACCACCTGGACCGTCACCCCCGAGGGCAGCGGCTCGCTGGTCACCGTGCGCACCAGCTGGAAGGGCGCCGGCGGCATCGGCGGCATCTTCGAGGGCATCTTCGCGCCCCTGGGCCTGAAGAAGATCCAGGCCGAGGTGCTGGAGAAGCTGAAGGCCGAACTGGTGTAACCGCCGTCCCGCATTCGGCCCGACCGGATGCGGAGCGGGCCGCACGACCCCGAACGGTGTGGGGCGCGCGACCCCGAACAATTCGACACTGCCGCCCGCCCCGTGAATACGGGGCGGGCGGCAGTCGTTCGGGTAAGCCGGGCCGTGCCCGGCGATGACCCTCAGCCCGCCGCGATGTCGAAGAGGTTGCCCTCCGGATCCGACAGGGTCGTCCACTTCATGCCGTACTCGTCGAAATCGGCGATGTGCTTGGCGCCGAGGGCGACCGCGCGCTCGATGCCGCCGGGCAGGTCGTCCGACAGCAGGTCCAGGTGGACGACGTTCTTGCCGGGGTTCTTGTCCGGGACGTGGATGAACATGAGCGTCGGGCTCTGGCCGGTGCTCTGGCCGACGGTGGCGAAGTGCTCGTTGCCGTCCGGGTCTACGGTGCGGTCGAGCAGTTGCGCCCAGAACGCGGCCAGCTCCGCGGCGTTCCCGGAGTCGATGGTGATGTTGGCGATCTTGATGGCCATGACGGTCTCCTGTCGGGTCGGATGAACTCGGGTGGTGCTCAGAGCCGGCCGATGGGCCAGCAGATCTCGGTGATGTAGCCGGACTCGTCGGCGTCGTCCGGTCCGGCCAGGTAGATCTCGCGGACCGGCTCGGCGAGCGCGGTGTCGTGCTCGGCGACGTGGCTGCCCAGCGCGCCGTAGGTGCGGTCGAACTCGGTGAAGGGGCCCAGGTGCACGGCGACCGCGAAGCGCCGGGCGGGCAGTTCCAGCACCCGGCCCACCACCGCGGCGCGCGACCGGTCGGCCGGGGTGATCGGCACGTACGCCATGACCTCGCCGTTCTCCTGCTCGAAGAACTCCATGTCGTAGGTGGCTCCGGCCGGTCCTGCGGGCTCGATCTCCGCGCGCGCCAGCCCCTGATACAGCGTGCCGAAGCTGGTGTCGCACCAGTCGCCGATGCCGTCCCGGCCCACCGTCTCATTCAGGACCAGCGCGGGATGGCTTGCGACGGAACGATATTCGACCGCGAGTGGAATGCTCGCGGGCGGCAGCAGCAGCGTCCGCAGGGAGGCGACGACGTCGCGGGTGCGGGTCAGCTCGGCCTCCATCCGCTCGAGGTGCGCGCGCAGCGCCTCGTCCCGGGCGGCCCGGTCCGGGGCCGCGAGCACCGCCTTGATCTCGGGCACCGGCATGTTCAGCTCGCGCAGCCGGCGAATGAGATGGGCCTGATCCACCTGATCGGTGGAGTAGAACCGATAGCCGGTGCCCGGGTCGACCGCGGCCGGTTCGAGCAGCTCGATCTCGTGGTAGTAGCGCAGCGCCTTCACGCTGAGATAACTGAGCCGGGAGAACTCCCCGATCGGAACCGTCGCTGTCATGCCTTCAGCGAACACTCTCCCACCGGGGGAGAGTCAAGACCCTCCGCTTGTAGGCTGGTGACCGATCACATCCCCGCAGAGAGGACACGTCGTGCAGCCCGGTGGAGAGTTCGATATCCAGCAGTTGATGGCCCAGGCCCAGCAGATGCAGCAGGCCGTGATGGCCGCGCAGCAGGAGATCGCGGCGGCCGAGGTGGACGGTGAGGCGGGCGGCGGTCTGGTGCGCGTCCGCATTCGCGCCACCGGCGAGATTCTCGCGTTGACCATCGACCCCAAGATCATCGACCCGGAGGACGCGGAGACGCTGCAGGACCTGGTCATCGGCGCGATCAACAACGCCATGGAGAATGCCCAGGAACTGGCCGCGGATCGGCTCGGCCCGCTGGCCGGCGGTCTCGGCGGCGGCGCGCTGCCCGGCTTCTGATCGCGGCCGGGACAGCGGCGGAGAGGAACAGGCGTGTACGAGGGTCCGGTTCAGGATCTCATCGACGAGCTGGGCAAACTGCCCGGTGTCGGTCCGAAGAGCGCCCAGCGCATCGCTTTTCATTTTCTCTCGGTGGAACCGCCGGAGATCGATCGCCTGCAGGCGGCGCTGCAGAAGGTGCGCGACGGCGTACGTTTCTGCGTGGTCTGCGGCACGGTCTCCGACGGTGAACGCTGCCGCATCTGCTCCGACCCGCGGCGCGATCGCACCATGATCTGTGTGGTCGAGGAGCCCAAGGACGTGCAGGCCATCGAGCGCACGCGGGAGTTCCGCGGCCGCTATCACGTACTGGGCGGTGCGCTGGATCCGCTCTCGGGCGTCGGCCCGGATCAGCTCCGGATCCGGGAGCTGCTGACCCGCATCGGCAATCAGGACGACGGCGTCGACGTCAGCGAGGTCATCATCGCGACCGATCCCAACACCGAGGGTGAGGCGACGGCGACGTATCTGGTGCGCATGCTGCGCGATTTCCCAGGCCTGAGCGTGACCCGGCTGGCGTCGGGTCTGCCCATGGGCGGGGATCTGGAGTTCGCGGACGAGCTCACGCTCGGCCGGGCGCTGTCCGGTCGCCGCGCACTCTGAGGTGGCCGTTCGTTCCCTCGATGGCGGCGCGGCATCGCTGCCGCGTCGCTCCCGGGTGAACTCGAACCCGTCCGGCTAGGTCCAGACCGGCGGCGCGGGCATGGCCGCGGGCTGGGGGCACGGCATGTGCTGGCTGTTGCGAGGAACGTCCGCGCCCGCTCCGGTGGCGTGCAGTGCGACCACCGCGGCCAGTGCGGCCGCGATGCCGACCAGCACGGCCAGGCTCTTGCGCAGTCTCGGTGTGCTCGGCCTCGGGCGTAGCTTCAAAGCTCTCTCCTCGTCTCGGACGGATTTCGAAAGCAAATCGGACGGCACCGCGTGCGAATATTTCGAAATGTTAGCTTTCCGGCGCCCGCGCGCAGTTCATTGCGCGGGTGCCGGAATCCGAATCGAGATGCGCTTGTTACTCGGCCGCGCACATGGAGCGCAGTACGCCCCGCATAACCGGCCAGCCGTATTTCAACGGCGCGAAGGCCAGAACCCGCGCAATTGTGATGGGCGTCAGAATCTCCGAACCGACGCCACCGATTCCGGCCGCCATGCTGCCGAGCGCCATCAGCAGGCTCGCGGTATCGGCGGTCACATAGGCCAGATCCATCGAATTCTCGATGGTGACCTCGCTCAACGGCACGGTGTGGTGCGCCTTGCCCTCGTAGATATCGAAGCCGAGATTGGTGAGCAGGGTCAGCGGGCCGTAATCGAGGATTGCCGGAATGGCGCCGAGTTCCGCTGTGGGACGCAGGATCAGCGGTTTCGCGACTTGGTGATCACGCAGAAATGCGTGCAGCGCATCGGTGGCCGCGTGCAGGGTGGGCAGATCGAATGGCAACTGATCCGAGGTGGCCAGAAAAGCGCGGGTGCGTTCGAGAACGGCGGCGGTGTTCAGCTCGCCTGCCGGAGTGCAGCTTTCATCGGCGAGCACGAACTGATTCGCCAAATGGGCGAGTTCGGCGGGCACCGGGAATTCGAGCTCGATCGCCTCTTCGGCGAAGGACAGATCCAGCGGCTCGTACGCGTTCGGCGGATTGCAGGTGTCGCCGATCCGGTCCTGAATACTGCGGCCCAGCCGGTGCACGCCCTTGAACATGCTGCCGACCATGCCGACCAGCATCGACCCCACCCGCGGGATCATGGTGGTGAGCAGCTGCGTCGGAATCTTGACGATCCGGTTGGCCAACAGGAAGACCTCGACCACGTGCTCGAGGGTCAGCTCCGAGACCGAGACGGTGGTGTCCATGCGGCCGGTGCGCACCGCGTCCAGCCCGTTGACCAGGTAGGTGACGATCGGGTCGTCGATGTCCTCGACCTTCGCGCCGAGGGTGGCCGGGTCGACCGGCAGCACATTGCGGTGGACGCGGGTGGCGGCCACCGTCTGCCGGAAGTCCTGTACTTGCTGGTCGTATGCCGGATGCTGATCCGCGGGCACGACCGTGCGCAGGGCGGTGGCGGCGGCGGTGATGACATCGTCGAAAGTTGTTGCGCCGGTAGCGCAGTTCGCGTCGCTGATCGCCACGCCGGCGAGCGTTTCGGTCGCCGTCTCCGCCTGCGCGGGGGCGGCGAGCGGAGTCAGGGTCGCGGTGCCGACCAGCGCGGCGATGGTGAACGCGCCGACGAACGGCGCGAGTCGGGTGAGCCTCATCGAATCTTCCGGGGGTAGGTCCAGGCATCCGGAAGACGCCAACTGGACATCGGTCTAATTTAGGTAAGGATTACCTTAAGAAGTCCGAAATGTGAAATGTTGGCTGTGCATTAGCCAAAATCGGCTGACCCGGTGTAAGTCGCCCGTTCGCGGCGCAAGACAGCCCGGGACGCGCTCGCGTCCCGGGCTGTTCGGATGCACGTGCGGGCTCGGGCCCGCGTCGGTCAGAAGGTCAGGCGCTGCCAGTCCAGGGTCTCGAACCGGGAACGGTCGCCGGTGGTCCAGGACCAGATCAGATCCGCCACCGTCTGCGGATCCTCCACCCGCACGCCGAAATGCCGCTCGGGCGAGCCGTCGCGATATTCGAGTTCGTAGCGGCCGTCCTCGTTGCGATAGGTCTGGATGTAGATCTGGTCACCGCTCTCGACGATCAGATACGGTCCCGGCTGGCTCAGCTCCGGGATCCACTGCTGGACGAGTTTGTTTGTGAGATAGGGGAATTCGCCCGCCCCGCCGTGCGACACGGCGACCGGTACGTGATCGGCCGGATCGATCAGCCAGGTCAGCTGCGGATCGTAGACGGCGTACCCGTGCGGGGTCGCCAACTCGAACAGCAGCCCCCGTACGTGCCCCACCGCGTCAATGGGGCTGGATACGAAAAGCGTGGCGCCGATGGTGCCGTCCGCCGCCGGCGCGGCCAGGAACGCGTCCGACTCCGGGAGTTCGGCATTGCGCCGATCGAGTTCGGCCGCGATCTCGGCCACCACGTCCGCGGCGGGTTTCCCGTCCTGCGTGGACAGGTACGCGTCGACGGCGTCGGGGGTCGCGGCGGCACCGGAGGGCAGCAATACGTGGTCGTAGCTCACCTGACCAGGCTAGTTGCCGGGTCGCCGGGGGTCGGCGCGAGGCCACCGAAGCCTGTCGCGACGGCGTGGCGGAACCGGGCGGTGCGGCGGATCAGCCCGCTAGGCTCTGCGGCGCGCGGTGTGAAACGACCTCCGCCACTACGCATTCGCAGCCGCCGGCCACCGTCGAACAGTCGGCCAGGTAGGGGTGCCGCACCCGATCGGCCGCGGCGCAGCCCCAATCGGTGCATTCGAAGGACCCGTCGGCGTGTGCGATCAGCGTCCCGTGGCAGTGATCCAGGGCCGCTGCGCAGAGCCGGCACACCGAAGTGCTCATCGAAACCTCCTCCAATCGTCCCTACGAGTGTGCGCACACCCCCGCGGCATCTGTGGGAGGTCGCCGCGTGTCGTCCTTTCTGTCGGTAATAAGCCCGCGTGTCACCGCTCTCGCGTGGTGAACTTGATTATGGGGATTCGAGTTTCCCTCGAGCATCGCACGACCTACACCTTCGACCGCCCGGTGCGAATCCACCCGCACGTGGTGCGATTGCGGCCTGCGCCGCATACGCGCACCAGCATCGAGGCGTACTCCATGCGGGTGGATCCGGCCGCGCACTGGGTCAACTGGCAGCAGGACGCGTTCGGGAACTTCTTGGCGCGCCTGGTCTTTCACGAACCCGCGCGCGAGTTGTCCGTGGTGATCGGGCTCGTGGCCGAGATGGACGCCATCAACCCGTTCGACTTCTTCGTCGAGGAGTACGCCGAGCACTTCCCGTTCCGCTATCCCCGGGAACTGACCGCCGATCTGGAGGCGTATCTGCGCCCGGTCGACGAGGGCGAACCCGGTTCGGGCACAGGTGAACTGGTCCGCGAGTGGGTGCGCGCCAACCCGCCCCGCTCGCAGCCGCGCACCATCGAATTCCTGATCGCGATCAACCAGGCGCTGCGCCGGGACGTCGGGTACACCATCCGGCTCGAACCGGGTGTGCAGACCCCCGATCACACCCTGCGCTCGGCGCTGGGCTCCTGCCGTGATTCGGCCTGGCTGCTGGTGTCGATCCTGCGCGAGTACGGGCTGGCCGCCCGGTTCGTCTCGGGGTACCTCATCCAGCTGGCGCAGGACACGCCGTCCCTGGACGGGCCCTCCGGCCCGCCCGCCGACTTCACCGACCTGCACGCCTGGACCGAGGTGTATCTGCCGGGCGCGGGCTGGGTGGGCCTGGACCCCACCTCCGGGCTGTTCGCCGGGGAGGGCCATATTCCGCTGGCTGCCACCCCGCACCCGGTGTCCTCCGCACCCATCACCGGTGCGACCGATCCGGTGCTCGCCACCCTGGAGTTCTCCAACACCGTCCGCCGTGTCCACGAGGATCCGCGAGTAACGCTGCCCTACAGCGACGTTCAGTGGAATCGCATCGCCGCCACCGGGGCGGCGGTCGATCTCCGCGCGCGCGACGCGGGGATCGGGCTCACCGTCGGCGGCGAACCCACCTTCGTCTCCATCGACGACCAGACCGGCCCCGAATGGACCACCGACGCCGACGGCCCGCACAAACGCGAACGCGCCGCCGACCTCGCCCGCCGCCTGCGCCGGATCTACGCCCCCACCGGCCTGGTCCAGTACCGCCAGGGCAAGTGGTACCCCGGCGAACCCCTGCCTCGCTGGGACATAGCCCTGCTCTGGCGCGCCGACGGCAAACCCCTCTGGCACTACCCCGACCTGCTGATAGACCCCTGGCTCCCCGCCGCCCCCGCACCGGCGGACCCGGCGCCGACTGGTCCGGGCGATGTCTCGCCGAACGGTTCGGCGGCCACGCCTGCCTCGGGACCTGCCCGGATCAACGGCCTGCCCGGCGGGACGGACATCGCGGCCATGCTGCGAAACGGGCCGGTGGCCGAGTTCGGCAGTGCCGGACAACATCTACCGTCGGAGCACCGGGTGGATCCCGAGGGTGGCGATGGTCCCGATGGTGCGGGTAGTCCGGTTGCCGCGCGGCCCGGGTCGACGAACGAATCGGAGCGCTCTGCCGCCCCGGCGGCCGTCGGCGCGGCGCTCGTGGCCGACACCTCCGTCGTTCCTCCACCACCCGGCGCCGGTACCGATCTCGGTCGGAACAGTGCCTCAGCACAAGAGCATTCGTGGCGTGCCTCGGAATCGGTGGCGGTGGGATCGGGCCCCGGCGCGGAGGGCGCGGGCATCGGTACCGCGGATTCCGCGCGGTCCGTGCTGGCGCATATCGCCGACGGGCTGGGACTGCCGGAGAGTCAGGTCCGGGCCGCGTACGAGGATTCGCTGGCGCGGATGGGGGCGAAAGCCCGTGTGCCGTGGGGTGATCCGGTCTCGGAGATCGACGACCTGGTGCCGGAACGGGATTCGGACCGCGCGCGGGCCGAATTGCTCGCGCGGCTGGACGAGTCGGCGGGGGAGCCCGCGGCGTATGTACTGCCGCTGCATCGCCGGCCGGACGGCGGGGGCTGGGCGAGCGCGGACTGGCGGCTGCGGCGCGGGCGAATCGTGTTGACGGAGGGCGACTCTCCGGCCGGGCTGCGGCTGCCGTTGGGCTCCATCTCGTGGGAGCCGCCGCCCGAGACGGTCGAGAACGACCCCGTCGCACCGCCGCGCGCACGGCCGCTGGCGGGCGAACCGGACGCGGCGGTGGTGCCCGCGTACGACGCGCCGATCACCGCCCTCGTGGTGGAGGTGCGGCGCGGGCGGATGTTCGTCTTCCTGCCGCCGGTCACCGAACTGGACGCCTACTTCGATCTGGTGTGCCGGATCGAGGAGGCGGTGGCGACGGTGGGGGAGCCGGTGGTGCTGGAGGGCTATCCGCCGCCGGTGGACGCCCGGCTGCACAGCCTGTCCATCACGCCGGACCCCGGCGTCATCGAGGTCAACGTGCAGCCCGCCGAGACCTTCGCCGAGCAGGCCGAACTGCTGGACACCCTCTACGAGCAGGCGCGTCTGGCCCGGCTCGGCACCGAGAAATTCGACGTGGACGGCACGCACGGCGGCACCGGCGGCGGCAACCACATCACGCTGGGCGGCTGGACGCCCGCCCGCTCGCCCATGCTGCGGCGGCCGGACCTGCTGGTTTCGCTGCTGACGTACTGGCAGCGGCATCCGGCGCTGTCCTACCTGTTCTCCGGCCGCTTCATCGGGCCCACCTCGCAGGCCCCGCGGGTGGACGAGGGCCGCCCGGAGTCGCTGTACGAGCTGGAGATCGCGTTCGCGGAGATCGCGCGACTGCACCCGGCGGGCGAATCCGATGCCGGGGAACAGCTTTCCGCGCCGTGGGTGGTGGACCGCGCGCTGCGGCACCTGCTCACCGACCTCACCGGCAACACCCATCGGGCCGAGTTCTGCATCGACAAGCTGTACAGCCCGGACTCCGCGCGCGGCCGCCTGGGCCTGGTGGAACTGCGCGGCTTCGAGATGCCGCCGCACTTCCGCATGGCCATGGTGCAGTCGCTGCTGGTGCGCGCGCTCGTACTGCGCTGCTGGGAGCGCCCGTACACCGCGCCGCTGCTGCGGCACGGGGTCAACCTGCACGGCCGGTACCTGCTGCCGCACTTCCTGGCGGCCGATATCGCCGAGGTCGTGGCCGATCTGCGCGCGCACGGCATCGATTTCGATATGAGCTGGCTCGATCCGTTCTTCGAATTCCGTTTTCCGCGCATCGGCACGGTGGTACTCGGTGGTATGGAAGTGGAACTGCGCGGCGCCATCGAGCCGTGGAACACCCTGGGCGAGCAGACCACCGCGAGCGGCACCGCCCGCTACGTCGACTCGTCCGTGGAACGGCTGCAGGTGCGCGTCACCGGCGCCGACCGCGGGCGATACCTGCTCACCTGCAACGGTTTCCCGGTGCCGCTCATGCCCGCGGGCAAGGAGGATACGCAGGTCGCGGGCGTGCGCTACCGAGCCTGGCAGCCGCCGAACGCGCTGCACCCCAGCATCACCGTGGACGCGCCGCTGGTCTTCGACGTCGTCGACATCGAGGCGGGACTGTCCCGCGGCGGCTGCACCTATCACGTCTCGCATCCGGGCGGCATGTTCTACCCGGGGCCGCCGGTGAACGACCTGGCGGCGCAATCGCGGCGCAACCGGCGTTTCGAACCGGCCGGGCATACGCCCGGTCCGGTGGACATCGCCGATCTGCGTGCCAGAATAGCCATGCAGGCCACGGATATCGGTGCGCCCGGGATCCTCGACCTACGGCGGGCGCGCACGGTGTGGGGCCTGCCCGGCGACCGATAGGCACGCGGCGGGAAGTGGTTGCGGTGACAATGCTCGACGCGACGCCCCCGGGCGACGCCGGGTCCGGGCGACCGGACCGCTGGGGCACGGCGGGCATGAGCCCGGCGGCCGCCGAACAGTACGCGAAATACCGTGCGGCGGCGGCAAATACCGGCGCGTTCGATGCCTGCGGCCTGCCCACCGACGGGTACCACGACGAACTGGTGGACGGGCGCGGGCGGTTGCGCCCGCCGTGGGCCGAACTCGCCGGCGACCTCCTGGACCAGGGTGGCGCGGGCCTGGACCGGCTCGACGCCCGGGTCCGCCGCCTCATCGAGGACGACGGCATCACCTACACCGAGCTGGGCGGCTCGGCCACCGAACCCGCGGCGGCCAAGCCCTGGCGGCTCGACCCCATTCCGCTGCTGCTCACCGCACCGGACTGGGCGGGGCTGGAAGCCGGTGTGGTGCAGCGTTCGCGGCTGCTCGACGCGATCCTGGCCGACGTGTACGGGCCGCGCCGCACCATCACCTCCGGGCTGCTGCCCCCGCAGATCGTGTTCGGCTACAGCGGGTACATGCGTGCCGCGCACGGGATCACGCTGCCCGGCCGGCATCAGCTGTTCCTGCACGCCTGCGACATCAGCCGCTGGAGCGACGGCGGGTTCCGGGTGCTCGCGGACTGGGCGCAGGCGCCTTCGGGCGCGGGCTACGCCCTCGCCGACCGTCGCGTGGTGTCGGCCGCCATCCCCGAAGCCTTCGAACTCGCCAGCCCGCTGCCGCTCACGCCCTTCGTGCGCGCCATGCGGCTCATGCTGATCGAGGCCGCGCCGCGCGCCGCGGACGAAGAGCCGACCGTCGTGGTGCTCAGCCCCGGCCCGCATTCGGAAACCGCCTTCGATCAGGCGTATCTGGCGTCGGTGCTGGGGTTCCCGCTGGTCGAGAACGCCGACCTGGTGGTGCGGGACGGGCGGCTGTGGATGCGCTCGCTCGGCACCCTCGAACAGGTCGACGTGGTGCTGCGCCGCGTGGACGCCGAATTCTCCGATCCGCTGGATCTGCGGCCCGACTCCCGGCTCGGGGTGGTGGGTCTGGTGGAGGTCCTGCGCCGCGGCGCGGTCACCGTGGTCAACACCCTCGGCAGCGGGGTGCTGGAGACCCCGGCGCTGGCGGCGTTCCTGCCGCGGCTGTCCCGCATGCTGCTGGACCAGGACCTGAAGCTACCGAGTGTCGAAACCTATTGGGGCGGAGACGATCTCCAGCGCTCCTACCTGATCGGCAATCTGCACCGGCTGATCCTGCGCTCCACCCGGGACGGGACCACCGTCTTCGGCGCGCTGCTCACCCGCGAACAGCGGGCGCGGTGGCGGGCGCGCATCGAGGCCGAGGGCTGGAAGTGGGTCGGGCAGGAGCCGGCGCGCTTCTCCCTGGCCCCGGCCGTCGCGGGCGGCGGGACCCTGGCCGCGTCCCCGGTCGAGATGCGGCTGTTCTCCCTGGCCGGCCGGGTGGGGTACCGGGTCATGGCCGGCGGGCTCGGGCAACTGCATCAGCGCACCGGGCCGGACGGCATGGTCGGCGAGGCCGCGGCCAAGGACATCTGGGTCCGCGCCACCCCCACCCCCGTGCCCGCCGTCGAGGTCGCCGAGGAGCGCGAACACCGCACCCCGGCCGTCGCGGCCCTGGAGGTCGTCAGCTCGCCCCGCGTCCTGAGCGATCTGTTCTGGCTGGGCCGCTACGGCGAACGCGCCGAGGCGACGGTCCGCCTGCTCAGCGCCACGCACGACCGCCACCAGGACTACCGCTACCGCCCCTGGATGGAGGGCGCGGACGCGATGCCGATCCTCATCGCCGCCCTCGGCCACATGACGGGCACGGCCCCGCCCGCTCCGAAACAATCTGTCGCCCAATCGGACTGGCTGAACCAGCAGCTCCAGACCAGCAGCCTGCGCCAGGGCGGGACGGGCCAGCGGCAGGGCCCTGGCGGCCAGTCGCAGGGAGCGGACGCCGAACCAGCTGCCGGGCAGGGGTATTCGCCGGTCGGTGAACACGCCCGAGATGCGTTGCCGCAGTGGCGGAGTGAACAGTCACAGAGCCCGGATGGGCAATCCGAACCCCGGGGCGGGCAATCCCGGTCACAGAGCGGTCGGACGCAGGACCAGGGTGGTTCGTCGCAGTCACAGTCGCAAGGTGGGCAGTCGCAGGACCAGGGCGGGCAATCGCAATCGCAAGGCGGACAGTCGCAGAGCCAGGGCAGTCAGTCCCAGTCGCAGGGCGGACAGTCGCAGAGCCAGGGCAGTCAGTCCCAGTCGCAGGGCGGACAGTCGCAGAGCCAGGGCAGTCAGTCCCAGTCGCAGGGCGGGCAGTCCCAGAGCCAGGGCGGGCAATCGCAATCGCAAGGGGGACAGTCCCAGAGTCAAGGCGGACAGTCGCAATCGCAAGGGGCACAGTCGCAGTCGGCGGGCGGGACCGGGTCCGGTTCCGCGGCCGGGGGTCCGGACCCCGGGGTCGCGGCGCGGCGCGAGCAGCGGCGGCGGGAGTTCTCGGACCAGCCGACCATGCCGATCGCGCTGCCGGGGGCCTCGCGGAGCGACCACGACTACCTGGTGGCGCTGACCGTGGACCGGGAGCTGCCCGGGTCGGTCGCCTACGCCATGGAGCGGTACGGGAAAGCGGCGCGGGCGGTGCGCGACCAGCTCTCGCCGGACACCTGGATGGTGCTGGGTTCGGTGGACCGGGCGCTGGCGGAGTATCGGGGTGCGCGGGGGGATCAGGGCGCGGCGCTGTCGGCCGTGCATTCGCGGGCGCTCGCGGGGCTGCTGTCGCTGGCCGGGATCGACGGCGAATCCATGGTCCGCGACACCGGGTGGCGCGTCATGGACATCGGCCGCCGCATCGAACGCGGGCTGGCGCTGTGCTCGCTGCTGGCCGCGGCGCTGACCGACACCTATCCCGCCCCGGTCGGGCGGGTCGTGACCGAGGCGGTGCTGCGGGCCACCGTCTCCTCGGTGAGTTACCGCCGCCGCCATCGGGATTCGGTCCGAGTGGCCGCCCTGGCCGCGCTGTTGCTGTTCGACGCGAGCAACCCGCGCTCGCTCGCCTACCAGCTCGCCCGCCTCGAAGCCCACTTCCTCGCGCTGCCCGCCGCGGCCGGATCCGCGCGCCCGCAACGACTCCTGAGCGACGCCCAGCGCATGCTGCACCGGCTGGATCCCGCCGACCTGGAGGTCATCGACGCACAGGGCTGCCGCACCGAACTGGCCGAACTGCTCGACGGCGTCCATCTGCGCCTGCGCAAGGTCTCCGAATCCTTCGAGAGCACCCGGCTTTCCGTGCCTCGCGAAACCCAGCCGCTGTGGGGATCGGCCCGGGTGGTCGGATGAGCGCCGCACGCCGCTACCGGGTCCTGCACCGCACGGTCTACGTCTACTCCGACGCGGTCACCAGTTCCTACGGCCGCGCCTACCTGACACCGCGCGAATTCGCGGGCCAGCAACTGCTTTCGCACGACATCCGCGTCGATCCGGTGCCCTCGGATCGCTCGGTGGGCACCGACGTCTACGACAACACCACGCTGTACTTCCACGTCACCGCTGACCACCGCCGCCTCGAGGTGACCGGGGAATCGGTGGTCGAAGTGCGCCGCGCGCCCGTCTCGGCCGCCGACCAGCCGTGGGAACAGGCCCGGCCCACTCACGAGAACGGCCCGCTGGCGGTGGAATTCACCCTCGATCTGGTCCCGCCCGAGATCATTCCCGAGGTCGCCGCCTACGCCGCCGAATCCTTCCCGCCCGGCCGCTCGCTGCTCGCGGCGGTGACCGAGCTGAACACCCGCATCTTCACCGACTTCACCTACGAGTCCGGCTCCACCACGGTCAGCACGCGGGTGGCCGACGTCTTCGCCGCCCGCGCGGGCGTCTGCCAGGACTTCGCCCGTCTCGGCATCGCCTGCCTGCGCTCGCTCGGCCTGGCCGGGCGCTACGTCTCGGGCTACCTCGCCACCGATCCGCCGCCCGGCAAGGAACGCATGGTCGGGGTGGACGCCACGCATGCCTGGGCCGCGGTGTGGCTGCCGGACGGCAGCGCCGAGGGCGGATGGCTCGATTTCGATCCCACCAACAATCAGTTCGCCGACGAGCGGTACGTCACCCTGGCGTGGGGCCGGGACTACGCGGATGTTCCGCCGGTCCGCGGCATCATCTACACCGACGCCAAGGAGAGCACCATCAGCGTGTCGGTGGACGTGGCCCCGTTGTCCGCTTGAACGATCGAGGTGTTGCGCCATGCGTGATTTCAGCTGTCCCCAGTGCGGCCAGCAATTGGCCTTCGAGAATTCGCTCTGTCTCCAATGCGGGAGCCCGCTCGGCTTCGGGCTGGCCGACCGGGCGCTGCTGATCCTGGCGGCGGACGGCGACCCCGCCCGCGCGGCGGGCGATCAGGACGATCCGGGGGACAGCGCCCGCGATTTCACCAGCGGCACCGTCGACGCCCAGGAGTTCCGGCTCTGCGACAACCGCCATGTGGCCCAGTGCAACTGGCTGGTGCCTCGCAGCGGTGGTCCCACCCTCTGCGAATCCTGCCGGCTCACCCGCACCCGGCCCGCCGACCAGGACGACAAGTGGCTGCCCGCCTTCGCCGAGGCCGAGGCCGCCAAACGCCGCCTGGTCCTCGAGCTCACCGAACTCGGCCTGCCGATCGTCGATCGCACCGCCGATCCCGATTTCGGTCTCGCCTTCGATCTGCTGGCCAGCGGATCACAGCAGGTCATGACCGGTCACGAGAACGGGGTCATCACGCTCGACCTCGCCGAGGGCGACGACGTGCACCGCGAGCAGCTGCGGGTCGCCATGGACGAGCCCTACCGGACCCTGCTCGGTCACTTCCGGCATGAGATCGGGCACTACTACTTCCCGGTCCTGGTCACCGCGGACGCCGATCTGGAGCTCTCCCGCGAGCTGTTCGGCGATCCGTTCGCCGACTACCAGGAGGCGCTGGATCGGCACTACCGCTCGGGCCCGCCGTCCGGCTGGGAGGACTCCTTCGTCTCCTCGTACGCGACCATGCACCCCGCCGAGGACTGGGCCGAGACCTTCGCCCACTACCTCCACATCCGGGACACCCTGGACACCGCCGCGGCCTTCGGATTCGCCCCGGCCGGCGCCACCCTGGAACGCCCGCAGGTGGGTCGCGCGGGCTTCGATCGCATCATCGATCTGTGGTTGCCGCTGGCCTGGGCGCTGAACATGGTCAATCGCTCGATGGGCCACCGCGACCTGTACCCCTTCGTGCTGGCCGAACCGGTGCTGGACAAGATGCGCTTCATTCACGAGCTGTGTGCAAATGCGGCAAACCGGTAAAACCCGGTTCGCCGGTGTGGCGCGTGCCTCCCCTGCTTCCGGGGGCGCATTGCAGACCTGTAAACTCCTGATCATCATGCAGCGGGCACTTCTCCTCCTTTGCCGCCGCGACGGGGTCTGATACGGACTGGCCTCCCGTCGCGGGTGCTAGTCGTGCCGGTCTAAACCCACACCTGGGATTTCCAGCCACACTTCGGAGATAAATCGCTATGTCACCCGCTGATGCGTTCGTATCCGGCTCGCGCTCCATCACCGCGCCGAGCAAGCCCGCGCCCGCCGACCAGCCCGCGTGGAACAAGCAGAAGAACTCCTCCATGCCGGTGTTCCGGTATCGGCCGTACGCCGAAGAGGTCGAGGCGGTGGAACTGCCCGACCGCACCTGGCCGGACAAGGTCATCGATCGCGCGCCCTCCTGGTGTGCGGTGGATCTGCGCGACGGCAACCAGGCGCTCATCGACCCCATGAGCCCGGCCCGCAAGCGCCGCATGTTCGACCTGCTGGTCCGCATGGGCTACAAGGAGATCGAGGTCGGCTTCCCGTCCGCCTCGCAGACCGACTTCGACTTCGTCCGCGAGATCATCGAAGACGGCGCCGTGCCGGACGACGTCACCATTCAGGTGCTGACCCAGGCCCGCGCCGAGCTGATCGAGCGCACCTTCGAAGCCTGCGCCGGGGCACCGAACGTCATCGTGCACTTCTACAACTCCACCTCGGTCCTGCAGCGCCGCGTGGTCTTCCGCGCGGACCGCGACGCGGTGAAGAAGATCGCCACCGACGCCGCCACCCTGTGCCTGGAGATCGAGCAGCGGCACCCGGACACCAACTGGCGCTACGAGTACAGCCCGGAGTCCTACACCGGCACCGAGCTGGGCTACGCCAAGGAGGTCTGCGACGCGGTCTCGGCGATCATCGCGCCGACCCCGGACAAGCCGCTGATCATCAACCTGCCCGCGACCGTGGAGATGGCGACGCCCAACGTCTACGCCGACTCCATCGAGTGGATGCACCGCAACCTCGAGCGCCGCGACTCCATCGTGCTGTCGCTGCACCCGCACAACGACCGCGGCACCGCCGTGGCCGCCGCCGAACTGGGCTACCAGGCCGGCGCCGATCGCATCGAGGGTTGCCTGTTCGGCAACGGCGAGCGCACCGGCAACGTCTGCCTGGTGACCCTGGGCATGAACATGTTCAGCCGCGGGGTGGATCCGCAGATCGACTTCTCGAACATCGACGAGATCCGCCGCACCGTCGAGTACTGCAACCAGCTGCCCGTGGCCGAGCGCCACCCGTACGGCGGCGATCTGGTCTACACCGCGTTCTCGGGTTCGCATCAGGACGCCATCAACAAGGGCCTGGACGCGATGAAGGCCGCCGCCGACGCCGCGGGCTCCGATGTCGACGACATCATCTGGGAGGTCCCGTACCTGCCCATCGATCCCAAGGACGTCGGCCGCACGTACGAGGCTGTCATCCGGGTGAATTCGCAGTCCGGCAAGGGCGGCGTCGCCTACATCATGAAGACCGATCACGGGCTGGTGCTGCCGCGCCGGCTGCAGATCGAGTTCTCGCAGGCGATCCAGAAGATCACCGACGGCGAGGGCGGCGAGGTCACCCCGAAGGAGATGTGGGACGTCTTCTCCGAGGAGTACCTGACCCCGATCCTGCCGCTGGAGCGCATCCGCCAGAAGGTCACGGCCTCCGAGCTGGACGGCGGCGTCGATCACATCGAGGCCGTGGTCAAGGTCGGCGGCGTCGAGCAGGCCATCGCGGGTGAGGGCAACGGTCCGCTCGCGTCGTTCGTCGACGCGCTGGGCACCATCGGCTACGAGGTCAGCGTGCTGGACTACAGCGAGCACGCCATGTCCTCCGGCGACGACGCCCAGGCCGCGGCGTACGTCGAATGCGCCATCGGCGAGAAGGTGACGTGGGGCGTCGGCATCGCCACCTCCATCACCACGGCCTCGTTGCGCGCGGTCGTCTCCGCGGTCAACCGCGCGGCCCGCACCAGCTGAGAAGTCTTACCGCAGAGCCCGCTCCGGCCGCCGGGGCGGGCTCTCGCGTACGCGGGACGCGAGTCCCGGTACGGGAGGACTGAATTCGCGGGATGGGGGTAACTCCCGGGTACGCCCGGGATCGGGGGCGCACGGACCGCGAGCACGGACGCGGGGCGGGCTACGGCCCTGAGCTGTGCGCTGAAGATTCGGAGAGGCGGGACAGCTGCTAGCGTTGTGCTTGCATTAGCGCCGAGCTCTCTGTTCGAGCTGTCGAGCAGATGGGGGACACGTGACCACGAACGATCAGAATTCGACGTCGAAACCGGGGGCGTCGGTGGATGCCGACGATCTCGAACCGGATGAGCGCGCGGCCGCCGGCGCGGCTACGCCGGAATCGGGTGAATCCGCCGAGGCGGAGCAGCCGGGCGCGGGGTTCTTCCCGCCCGTTCCGGATTCGATCGACCAGACCGTGCACATGGGTGCGGCCGCGGCGCCGCCGTTCGACCGGCCGGGATTCCCGCAGGGGCCGTTCGCCGGGCCAGGTGGTTCGGGCGAGGGGCCCAATCCCTTTGCCCCGCAGGGGCCCGAAGGCTCGAATCCCTTCGCGCCCGGCGGGTTCGGGCCGCAGGGGGCCTATGGCGGCGGTCCGTACGCGAACGGCCAGCAGCCGGGTTTCCCGCCCACCGGCAACTATCAGATGCCTGATTCGGGGCAGTTCGCGCCGCCGCCGAATCCCGGTGCGCCGGGCGGTTTTCCGCCGGGTGACGCCTTCGGCGAGGTCCGGGACGAGACGCCCTACGGGGAGATTCGCCAGGAGATCGGCAGCGACGGCATGGTGCGCCGGGTGTTTCCGGAGCAGCAGCCGGACCCGGGCGGGCAGTTCGGTCAGCCGGGTCAGCCGGGGCAGTTCGGCCCGGGCACCGATCCGTCCGGTGCGCCGATCTACACCTGGTCACCGCCCCCGCCGGTGCAGCAGCATCAGCCGCAGCAACCGCCGCCGGGATTCCAGCAGCAGGGCTGGAACGGGCAACCGCCCCAGGGATTTCCGCAGCAGCCCGGCTTCGGGCAGCAGCCGCCGCCGCAGGGTAATTCGGTCAACGACCTGAATCTGCTCAAGCGCGCCCGGCGCGCGCCGCGCAGCGGCTGGCGCCGGACCGTGCACAAGGCGTCCGGCGGCATGATCAATCCGGGTGAGTCGCCGGCGGACGTCGTCTACGGCCAGCTGGTGGACCGGGTGAATCAGCCGGTGCGCGGTGACTACCGCATCGCGATCCTCTCGCTCAAGGGCGGCGTCGGAAAGACCACCACCACGGTCGGTCTCGGCTCCACCTTCGCCTCCCAGCGCGGCGACCGCGTCATCGCCATCGACGCCAACCCGGACCTGGGCACCCTCGCCCATCGGGTGCCGCGGCAGACCCGCTCCACGGTGCGGAACCTGCTGGAGGACAACCACATCAGCCGTTACTCCGATGTTCGCGCCCACACCTCGCAGGCGCCCAGCCGCCTCGAAGTGCTTGCCAGCGAACAGGATCCGGCGGTGTCGGAAGCGTTCAGCGAGGCCGACTATCGCAAGGCGATCGGCATCCTGCAGCAGTTCTACAACATCATTCTCACCGACTGCGGCACCGGGCTCATGCACTCGGCGATGTCCGGCGTCCTGGATATGGCCAGCTCGCTGGTGCTGGTGACCTCACCCGCCATCGACGGCGCGCGCAGCGCCTCGGCCACCCTGGACTGGCTGGACCACCACGGCTACCACAAGCTGGTGGAGCGAACCGTGGTGGTGGTCAACGCTTCTCGCAAGGGTTCCTCGACCGTCGACCTGGATCAGCTGCGCAAGCTGTTCCTGGACCGCACCCGCGCGGTACAGGTCGTGCCCTTCGACGATCACCTCGCCGAAGGCGCGGAGATCGACCTGGAGCTGGTCGGGAAGCCCACCCGTCGCGCCCTGCTCGAACTGGCCGCGATGGTCGCCGACGACTTCGGCTACCACGCCGCGCAGATGGGCAGGCAGCAGCCGCCGCAGCAGCGCTGATTCCGGAGGAATCGCCGAACCGGCCCCGCCTCGAATCCCGAGTGCGGGGCCGGTTTCCGTTCGAAGGCGGGGGCCCGAGCCGCGGACCGTCGACCCCCCGTCGATCTGGCGTCGGGGAAGCGGATCGTGCGCGTGATCATCGTTTCGCAGACCACGTAGGTCAGCGCGTACGCTGCGAGTGGCCGGAATCGTTGTTTGTCAGTCGGATTCGTCGGCCACCTTGCGGGCGGCTGTCTGGAAGGCGGCCAGGACCGCGGCGACGGCGGGGCGTTTCTCCGCGTGCGGGCGCGTGGCCAGGTCGTAGAGGCGGGCGGCGCGGACGCCGGTCAGCCGGAGCATCAGCAGGTCCGGGTGGCGGACCGCGTAGTGCGGCATCAGGGCGATGCCGTAGCCGTCGGCCACCAGGGCCTCGATCACCGTGAAATCGTTGAGGCGCTGGGCTATTCGGGGTTGTACGCCGGTGACGGTGGCGATCGAGCGCAGCACGTCGTCGACGGGGAATCCGCCGCGCACGCTGATCCAGGTCTCGTCGGCCAGTTCCGCGGGCATCACGGTGGCATTGCGCGCGAAGCGGTGGCCGGGGCCCACGACCACGTCGATCGGCTCGCGCATGAGCACGCGCGAGCTCACCCGCGCCCCGCCGACCGAGGGCGAACGCTCGTCCCGGTGGGTCAGCACCACGTCGTAGTCGGCGAGCAGGCGCGGCACCTCCGAGGGCGGCACGTCCTCGTCCCGGGCGACCACCTCCACGCCGCTCGCGGCCAATTCGGTCAGCACGTGCGGCAGTAACAGCGCTGCGCCGGAAGGGAACAGCGCCACCCGCACCTGCCCGCGCGCGGACCCGCGATAGGACGCCATCTCGGCCGCGGCCCGCTCCACGGCCGCCAGCACCTCGTCGGCCCGCACCACCAGCGCCCGCCCCGCGTCGGTGAGCCGCACCCGCCGCCCGTCCGGCTCGAGCAACGGCACTCCCGCCTCGCGCGCAAGCGCTTTGAGCTGCTGCGACACCGCCGAAGGCGTCATGGAAAGGGCCGCCGCGACCGCGGCCACCGTCCCCCGATCCGCAAGCTCCCGCAACACCCGCAACCGCTCGACCGACATGAGCGCCCCCGAGCCGTTCCCACCCCCGCTCGAATCCGCCACCCGCACCTCGCCTCCCGAGACGCCCTCCCCGCGTTCGACCGCGCTGGAACGCCCTTCACGATTCACCCGAGGGTGAGTACCCGATCCGTCGTTCCCCCAACCCGCTCGCCCCCTCCCGGTGTCCGGCGCGCCCGACCTGCCGCCGCCGCCGCCGACGCGGTCCGTCTCTCTCCTCGTCACACCGGGCGCGTCACGGTCGCCCGATGCTGCTCGACGTGCCGAGTCGGCACCGGCCGCCGCCCCTGGAACCAGCTCGTGCGCGAACGTGTCGGCGTCCCCTGCGCCGGTCGATGGTCGGCCGTCGTCGTCCCGATCGGCAGATGCTGCTCGGCGTACCGAGTAGGTGCCGGTCTCCGCCCCCGAAACCTGCTTGTGCGTAGAGGTTTCGATGTCCCGTGCTGCGGTGGGCGGCGGGCCGGGCTCGCCGCGTTCGGGTGATGTCGATCGGTGTATCGAGTTGGTGCCGGTCCCCGCCTCTGGAACTTGTTTGTGCGTCGATGTTTCGCTGCTCCGTGCGCCGGTGGGCGGTCGGCCGGGCTCGTCACGGTCGCCGGATGCTGCTCGACGTGCCGAGTCGGTGCCGGTGGCCGACGCTGAAACCTGTTTGTGTGCAGATGTTTCGACGTTCCGTGCACCGGTTGACGGTCGGTCGTGGTTGTCGCGGCCGGGAGATGTCGGTTGGTGCCCCGAGACGGCGCCCGTGGCCGAGGTTGAAACCGACTCGGGCGCAGGGGCTTCGGGGTCTTTGCCTGGGCGAGGCGTTGTGCCCGTCTCGCCGGCGACCGGCGGCGAGGGCGCGGGGCCGGGGGGCGTGGGCTCCTGCGGGGGCAGGCCGGCCCGGGGCGGGACCGGGGTGGCGGCGGTCGGGGCCGCGGGGGAGTTGGTGATGCGGCGAGGGCGGGCCGCGGGGGTGGATCGGGTGGCCGGTGGGTCCGCCGGGGGTGTGCGGCGGGTGGGCGACGCGGGGATGCCGGGGGCGGGGGTGCGGGGGGATCGGCGGCCGGGCGCGTCGGGGTCGCGGCGGGAGTGGGGGTCGGCGGAGACCCGGCGGGGGCGCGGGGTGGCGGTGGCCGGATCGGGGGACGCCGGGATGCGGCGGGGGCGGGGGACCGAGCGCGGGGGTGTGGCGTCGTCGGCGGGGGGATCCGGGTGGGGCATAGGTAAGTTCTACTACAGTATTGGTGCAGAATTATTCGATTGTTCTTACCTATTGGTCGTCGGATCATTCCGGGTATGACGAATCGGGATCGGCTGCTGGGGCTGGGTGTGGTGGTGCTCTGGGGGTTGAACTTCCTGGCGATACGGGTGGGGCTCGACCATTTTCCGCCGTTCTTCTTCGCGGGGCTGCGGTTCGCGGTCATCGCCGTACCGGTCCTGGTGTTCGTGCCGCGACCGGCGGTGCCGTGGCGCTGGCTGCTGCTGTACGGGATCGGGTTCGGGATTCTGCAGTTCGCCTTCCTGTTCAGCGCCATGCGGGCGGGCATGCCGACCGGGCTGGCCTCGCTGGTGCTGCAGTCCTCGGCGCCGTTCACCGTGCTGCTGGGCGCGGTGCTGCTGCGCGAGCGCCTGCGCGGGGTGCAACTGTTCGGGATCGCGGTGGCCGTGGCGGGTATGGCCGTGATCGGCTGGGACCGCATGCAGCACGCCGCGCTGCTGCCGCTGCTGCTGACCCTGGCCGCCGGCCTGGGCTGGGCCTTCGGCAACATCGGATCCCGGCTCGCCGCGGCCGAATCCGCAGGGGTCAACCCGCTGCACCTGACGCTGTGGATGACCGTCGTGCCGCCGCTGCCCCTGTTCGCGCTGTCCGCGCTCACCGAGGGACCGGCCACCGGCTGGCACGATCTCGCGGCCGCCTTCGGCCCGGACGGCTTGCCCGCGCTCGCGGCGCTGGCCTACATCGCGCTGCTGGGCACCATCGCCGGGTCGGGCCTGTGGACCTATCTCATGAGCCGCTATCCGGCGGGCACGGTCGCCCCGCTGTCCCTGCTGGTGCCGGTGGTCGGCATAGCCGCGTCCTGGTTCTTCCTGGACGAGACCCCGTCGGCGGTGGCCCTGGCGGGCGCGGTGATCGTGATAGCGGGCGCTTTCACAGCAACCTCGGGCGGATCTCTACGCCGGGGCCGATGGGGTCGCCGCCGCACCGCCGTCGCATCTCCGGAGACCGCCGGTACGGAAAAGATCACCCCTACCGACCCGGTGCCCGTTCCCGCTGCTTAGGATTCCTCCCAGGCGTGGGAGGTAGGGAATGACTGGACAGCGTATGTCCGTCGCGCGGCGGACAGTGCTGCGCGGCGCCGTCGCGGCGGGGGCCGCCGCCGGTGCACTGTCGGCGACCACGCTGCGACCGACCCCGGCCCATGCCGAACCCGGCCGCAGCGTCGCCGTGCTGGGCGCGGGCCCGGCCGGCCTGACCGCCGCGCACGAATTGGCCGAACGCGGCTTCGACGTCACCGTCTACGAGCGCCGCGCGCTCGGTGGAAAGGCCCGCAGCATCGCCGTTCCCGGCAGCGGCCGCGACGGCCGCCCGGACCTGTGGGGCGAGCACGGCTTCCGCTTCTTCCCCGGCTTCTACCGCCATCTCACCGACACCATGCGGCGAATCCCGTTCGGGGACAACGAGAACGGCGTGTGGGACAACCTGGTCGCCGCCCCCGAGGCGCGATTCTCCCGGCGCGGGGGCGATGACACCCTGCTGCCCCTGGGCCGGGCCGGACGCCCGTGGACGACCCCCGAGGACTTCCGCGAAACCGTCAGCTCCGCCATCTCCACCACCACCAAGATGGGCCAGGCCGACGCCCTCTACTTCGCGAACCGCCTGCTGGTCTTCAACTCCAGCTGCGACGCTCGCCGCTACGGCCAGTGGGACACCATCTCCTGGCGCGACTACGTGGGCGCGGGCCGGCGCTCCAACGAATTCCGCATGCTGCTCTCGCGCACCCTCACCACCCTGCTGGTGGCGGCCAAGGACGACCTGGCCAGCACCCGCACCATCGGCACCATGGGCGAGCAGTTCCTGGGCAATCCCCTGGAGATCGCCAACGACGGCCCGCTGGACCGCCTGCTGGACGGCCCGACCAACGAAGCCTGGATAGACCCGTGGGTGCGCAGGCTGCGCGAACTCGGGGTGAAGTTCGCCGGCGCCGAGGTGCACGGGCTCGAGGTCGCCGACAACCGCATCTCCGGCGCCCGGGTGGTCACCACTTCCGGTGTGGCGCAGACGATCACGGCCGACTACTTCGTGGCCGCCCTCCCGGTCGAGGTGGCCCGCACCCTGTGGTCACCCGAAATCCTCGCGCGCAGACCCGAATTGGCCGGCATGGCCCAGCTCACCGTGGACTGGATGACCGGCATCCAGTTCTTCCTGCGCAATCCTTCGGCCATCGCGCGCGGCCACGCCGCCTACGTGGACTCGCCCTGGTCGCTGACCTCCATCTCGCAGAACCAGTTCTGGAACCGCACCCCCATGTCCGGCCTCGGCGACGGCACGGTGCAGGACTGCCTGTCCGTGGACATCTCGGACTGGAACACCCCGGGCATCCTGTTCGGCAAGACCGCCAAGGAATGCACCCACGACGAGATCGCCCGCGAGGTCTGGGCGCAGTTGCAGGCGCACCTGAACGACAAGCAGATCCTGCTGCGCGACGAGGACCTGCACTCCTGGTTCCTGGACACCGGCGTGACCTGGAACGCCGCCCAGCGTCGCAACGAGAACGCCGACCCGCTGCTGATCAACACCGCGGGCTCCTGGGCGCTGCGCCCGGAATCGCATCGCGCCGAGCTCGAAAATCTGTTCCTGGCAGGGGATTACGTCCGCACCAAGGTGGATCTGGCGACCATGGAGGGTGCGTCGGAGTCCGCCCGCACCGCGGTGAACGCCCTGCTGGAGGTGGCCGGTTCCACCGCGCCCCGCTGCGCGCTGTTCACCCTCTACCGCGCGCCGGAGCTGGATCCCTTCCGGCAGCTGGACGAGACCCGCTACGCCGCCGGGCAGCCCAACCTGTTCGACGTGCCGCTGTAACCCACCGGTGCGCGCGTAACCGTTTCGGGACCGACTGCTTTCTCACAAATGGCTGGCGCGGCGGTGTGATCCGGGCGTTGAATCGAACGATGAGCGAGATCACGGATCCGGTCGAACTGCGGGAACTCCTCGGTGCGCCCACGCCGCGGGCCGTCGCCAAGGAACGCCGCACCCTGCACGCGCGGGACCGGGAGTGGATCGCCAACTCTCCCTTCGTCGTACTCGCGACCAGCGACGCCGACGGCAACTGCGACGCCTCGCCGAAGGGCGATCCGGCCGGTTTCGTGCGGGTGCTCGGTGACACCACCATCGCCATTCCCGAACGCCCGGGCAATCGCCGTGCCGACGGCTACCTCAACATGCTGAGCAATCCGCATGTGGGCGTGATCTTCCTGATCCCGGGGCGCGGAGAAACCCTGCGCATCAACGGCCGGGCGCGGCTGGTGCGCGAGGCGCCCTACTTCGACGACATGGTGGTGCGCGGGCACCGGCCCATTCTGGCCGTCGAGGTCGAGATCGAGCAGATCTTCCTGCACTGCGCCAAGGCGTTTCTGCGCAGTAGGCTCTGGCAGCCCGAGCAGTGGCCCGCCGACACCCTGCCCAGCCAGGCGCGGCTGGTGAAGGAATTGATCCCCGACAGCCCCGAAACGCTGGAGCAATTGGAGCAGTACTACTCGGCCGCCTACGAGAACAAGCTCTACAACACCTGAGTGCCGCAGCTCACGGCGAAAGCCGTGACACCGCCTGCGCACCGAGCGCGGCACACCAATAAACTCGCGACCGTGGCAGACATCTCGGTACGCGGAAAGCTGGCGCTGCGGGCGGCGACGGCGGCGTCGTGGGCTTCGCAGAAAGCCGGACGCGGTAAGGGATCGATGATCGGCGGCCTCATCGCGCTGAAGATCGACCCGACGATCATGACCCAGCTGGGCCGCGAGCGGCGCACGGTGCTGGTCACCGGCACCAACGGCAAGTCCACCACCACCCGCATGACCACGGCCGCGCTACAGACCCTCGGCGCGGTCGCGACGCAGGCCGACGGCGCCAACATGGACGCCGGAATCGTGGCCGCGCTCACCGCCAATCGCACCGCGCGCCTGGCCGCCATCGAGGTGGACGAGCTGCACCTGCCGCACGTGGCCGATGCCCTGAACCCGGCCGCGGTGGTGCTGCTCAACCTGTCCCGCGATCAGCTGGACCGGGTCGGCGAGATCAATATGATCGAGCGCCGCCTGCGCGCGGGCATGGCGCGCCACCCCGACGCCGTGCTCATCGCCAATTGCGATGACGTGCTGATCACTTCGATCGCCTACGACCACCCCAACGTGGTGTGGGTCGCGGCCGGCAGCGGCTGGGCGGTCGACGCCAGCAGCTGCCCGCGCAGCGGTGAGCCGATCATGTGGGACGGCGAGCACTGGTACAGCACCGGCGCGGATTTCAAGCGCCCGGAACCGCAGTGGCGTGTGGACGAGCACGCGCTGCACGGCCCCGACGGCCTGGAAATCCCACTGGCCCTTGCTCTTCCGGGCCGCGCCAATCGCGGTAACGCCGCCCAGGCGGTGGCCGCGGCCGTCGCCATGGGCGCGGACGCGCGGGCCGCGGCCGACGCGGCGGGCACCGTACGGGAGATCGCCGGCCGCTACCGGACCGTCGAGGTCGGCGGGCGCACCGCGCGCCTGCTGCTGGCCAAGAACCCGGCCGGCTGGCAGGAGGCCCTGTCCATGATCGACCCCGCCGCAACGGGTTTGGTGATCGCGGTGAACGGCCAGGTGCCCGACGGCGAGGATCTGTCCTGGCTGTGGGACGTGCGGTTCGAGCACTTCGAGGGCACCCAGGTTGTCGCCGCGGGGGAGCGCGCCACCGATCTGGCCGTGCGCCTGACCTACGCGGGCGTGGAACACACCACCGTGGCGGATCCCTTGCGCGCCATCGCTTCCTGCCCCGCCGGGCAGGTCGAGGTGCTGGCCAACTACACCGCGTTCCGTGACCTGAACCGCGATCTCGACGAGAAGGCGAGCGTCCGCGCATGAGCGAATCGACCGTCCGCATCGGCCTGGTGCTGCCCGACGTCATGGGCACCTACGGCGACGGCGGCAATGCCCTGGTGCTGCGGCAGCGGCTGCGCATGCGCGGGTACGCCGCCGAGGTCGTCGAGATCACCCTGGCCGACGAGGTGCCGGACTCCCTGGACATCTACACCCTGGGCGGCGCGGAGGATTCCGCGCAGCGCCTGGCCACCCGTCACCTCGTGAAGTACCCGGGACTGCAGCGCGCCGCCGGGCGGGGCGCGCCGGTGCTCGCGATCTGCGCGGCCATCCAGGTGCTCGGCCAGTGGTACGAGACCTCCTCGGGGGAGCGGGTGGACGGCGTCGGCCTCATCGACGTGACCACCTCCCCGCAGGACAGGCGCGCGATCGGCGAGGTGGCCACCGCCCCGCTGCTGCCGGGGCTGACCCAGGCCCTGACCGGCTTCGAAAACCACCGGGGCGGAACCAAACTCGGTGGCGACGCCACCGGCCTGGCGCGCGTCACCAAGGGCGTCGGCAACGGCGTGGGCGACGGTCTCGAGGGCGTGATCCAGGGTTCGACGATCGGCACCTACATGCACGGTCCGGCCCTGGCCCGCAATCCCGAGCTCGCCGACCTGCTCCTGTCCCGCGCCCTGGGCGTCGATTCGCTGGCCCCCCTGCCCATGCCCGAGGTCGATCAGCTCCGCCGGGAACGCCTGCGCGCCTGAGCCTCCGGGCTCGACCCTTCACCTCTCTGGCGAATTGTCGGCTATCTCCCGGTTCGATCGGGGCATAGCCGACACGTATGACCGAATTGTTCGGCTCGTCGCATGTGTTGTTGGACCGGCGACCGAACGGTAATCTCGCGCGCGGCCTACTTGATGAGGGAGGTGGCCGTGCGGAGGCGCGCTCTACTGAAAGCTGCCGGTTTTGCGGCTTTTGCTGCCGGTGTGGGATCGGGCGCCGCCGTGCGCGGCTCCGGTGTCGCGGCGGCGAGTCCACTGTGGAACGCGCTGTTCGAGCGGTGGGTGCCGGAAATCTTCGCGCCGCTGCCGGATCCGCCGGAGCACTCCCCGGCGATCGTGATCGGCTCCGGCTTCGGCGCCGCGGTCACCGCCCTGCGACTAGCCGAGGCCGGCGTGCAGAACACCGTGCTCGAGCGCGGCTCACGCTGGCCCAACGATCCCCAGCGCGAGATCTTCACCGGTGACGATCTGCCCGACGGCCGCGGCTTCTGGCATCGGACCAGTTTCACCGGGGTCACCAAGGTGCCCATGGCCTTCGCCGATTTCGGCGGTGTGCTGGACGTGGTCAACTACCCGGGCATCGACGTCTGGCGCGCGGCCGCGGTCGGCGGCGGCTCGATCATCTTCTCCGGCGCGATGGTCGCCCCGCCGAAGCACCTGTTCGACAGCGTGTTTCGCGGTGTGGTCGACTACGGCGAGCTGGAGAGCGTGTACTACCCGCGGGTGCGGCAGATGCTGCGGCTCAGCCCCGTGCCCGCCGACATCTACAACTCCGCGCCCTTCGCGCATTCCCGGGTGTGGGATCAGCAGGTGCGGGCCGCGGGTTACGAACCGCAGCCCAATGATTCGATCTTCAACTGGGACGTGCTGCGCGCCGAGCTGGCGGGCACGAGCCGCGCCTCGGCCACGGCCGCGCGCAGCAATCTCGGCAACTCCAACGGCGCGAAGTTCGACCTGGACCAGAACTACCTGCGCTACGCGGAGGCCACCGGCCGCACCGGCATCTTCCCCGGCCACCGTGTGGACTCGATCGCGCAGGACGGCTCCGGCAAATATGTGGTGACCGTGTCCAAGCTCGCGCCCACCGGCGCGGTCCTGCGCACCCGCACCCTCACCTGCGATCGGTTGTTCCTCGGCGCGGGCTCGATCGGCACGTCCGAACTCCTGGTCCGCGCCCAGGCCACCGGCGGTCTGCCCCGGCTCAACGAGCACATCGGCGCGGGCTGGGGCACCAACGGCGACGTGGTGCTGGCCCGCAGCGCCGACTCGCTGAGCGCCACCGGCGGCGGCGTGCCCAGCGCGAGCCGGATCTTCGACGACTCGACCGTCCCGCTGACCCTCGAGAACTGGTACGTCCCCGGCATTCCCGTCGACACCGGGGCCATCGCCTCGCTCGGCATGGTGCTCGACCCGACCCGCGCCCGGTTCGGCTACGACAACGCACGCAACGGCGTCGGCCTGAGCTGGAACCCCGGTGTGCAGGACCAGGTGGCCGCCGCCTGCCGGGCCGTCGATCAGCGCATCGCCCAGCGCTCGAACGCGCTGCTGGACTACGCCCCGATCGGCTACGACGCCAACGCCTTCTTCACCGCGCACCCGCTCGGCGGCGCGGTGCTCGGCCAGGCGACCGACGGCTACGGCCGCGTGCACGGGCATCCGGGGCTCTATGTCATGGACGGCGCCGGCCTGCCGGGCAGCTCGGCCACGGTCAACCCGTCGCTGACCATCACCGCACTGGCCGAGCGCAACATCGAGGCCATCATCCGCGCGGGCAGCTGACCGCGCACCGGAAATCCCTGCACCGGCGCGCTTTTCGCGACCGCTGATCCGGACCCGGACCGGCCGTCGCGGGAATGGCGCGCCGGGCCGGGCCCGGCCACTACGCTGGCGCGGGACCGTTCGATGTGGAAGGGGTCGGCGTGATCCAGGCGAGTGCACCGGACGACGTGGAGTACCCGCGGAAGCCACCGGCCCTGTGGACGGATTTCCTCATGCTGGGGCTGGCGGTGATCTCGGTCGTGCTGGTCGGCTGGGTGACGTTCTTCCCGGTCGGCGGGGACACCTACCGGCTCATCCAGATCGCCGACTACGTCATCTGCGCGATCTTCGCGATCGAATTCTGCTGGCGCTGGCGGCGGGAGGGCTGGAGCTGGACCTTCCCGTTCGTCTACTGGTACGAAGTCCTGGGCATGATCCCGGTGACCAGCCCGTTCTTCCGCGGCTTCCGGCTGCTGCGCGTGGTCGTGATCCTGGTGCGGCTCGCGCGCGTGGCGGATCGGGCCTTCGGCGACCGGGTGACCGCGGCGATCGTGAACCGCTCGGTCGGCGCGATCGTCGAGACCGTGAAGCGCCCGGTGACCATGGCGGTGCTGGACGAGGTCGCCGAGGTGCTGCGCACGGGGCACTACGCCCGCAACATCGCGAACGCGCTGGAGGAGAACCGCGGCGAGATCGATCAGATGATGGTCGAGTTCATCCGGCAGGATCCACAATTGGGCCGGGTGAAATACCTGCCGTTCCACGAGGACGTGATTCGCGGCGTCGCCGACGCCAGCTTCCGGATCATCTTCCGGGTGCTGGCGGACGAGCGCACGGACGAATTGGTAGCCGATGTTCTGCGCGAGAACATCAACCAGATGCGCGAGGCCGTACGCGAGGGCGTGCGCGTGAGCGAGTCGGTGGATCACCGGTTCGACCGCTGATCCACCGCCCGCGGCGTCGCTGATCCACCGCCCGCGGCGTCAGGCGGCGTCGTGCGAGCCGTGCCTGATCTCCTCGCGCGGCTCGCGATAGGACACCGTCTCCCACAGGATCAGCGCGCCCAACACCACGAACAGCAGGGTCAGCGAGGCCAGCGCGGGCAGCGCCGCGGCGAGCGGGATCAGCACGAGCAGCAGGACGACGGCGATGAGACGGTGCGTGCTCAGCGCACCCGTCGCGTAGTACTTGAACCCGATCAGCGCCAGCAGGTACAGCACGACGCCGCCGTACAGGCAGTACAGCGGAATCCCGTACAGCGCGTCGGAGAGCCGGTGATCCTCCGCGTCGCCGACGTAGTTGATCACCTTCTTCATGCCGAGCGAGAGCGCGATGATGCCGACGATCATGGGGAAGTGCCAGTAGGTGTAGCAGCCGCGGGCGATCTGCACCCGGCGCGTGCCGGTGGCGTGTGCGAGCTCGTGTTCCACGGTCAGCGCGGCGACGTCGAAGTACGCCCACCACAGCAGGCCCGAAATGGCCAGTCCCAGCATCGATCCCAGCGCGATGGGCCAGGAGATGGGCAGCCCGGCCACGCCGACGCCGATGGAGACGATGGATTCGCCCAGCGCGATGATGATGATCAGCCCGTACCGCTCGGCGAAGTGCTTGGCGGAGTTGAGCCGCCATTCGTTGCCCGCCAGGCTGGTCCACAGCATGTCCCCGGCCAGCGCGGCCAGCCACAGCACCAGCTGGGCGGTCTCGCTGGTGAGCGCGCCGATGGTCAGCAGGGTGCCGGCGATGGTGAGCGAACCCGCGGCCCAGCGCACCACCTGCCGGCGCAGTTGGGCGTCCTCGGCGCTGGCCAGCCAGAACATCCACAGGTGGACGAAGCGCACCAGCAGGTACGCGATGACGAATACCAGTGGGGCGTACCAGCCCCCGGGCAGATCGTGGAAGGCCTCGGGGATCGTGAGCGCGATGAGGAAGGCGCCGCCCATGGCCACGAAGATGCCGACGCGCGCGATGCCCTCGTCGGCCTTGATGACGTTGCCGAGCCAGGAATAGGCGATCCACATCCACCACAGCAGCATGAGGATCAGCAGGGAGCGCAGCATGTTGACCGCGGTGGTCTCGTGTGCCGCGAAGTCGGTGACCATGGTGAAGGCGAACACGATCACCAGGTCGAAGAATAGTTCCAGCTGGGTGACGGAGGCGTTCTCGCCGACCCTGGTCAATCGTGATCGTTGCGCACCGGGCATGTTGGACATAGTGCAGGGCGCGGGGCGTCAATGACAGTGCAGCGGACGCGTGTTCACTGTCGGCGTCACGGCGGCGGCCGCGGCGCGCTGCCGGGCCGCGGTTACGCGGTGCCGAACCCCGGTTCGAAACCGTGGCCGTAGTTGAGCTGCTGGGTGTAGGTCGCGGGCTCGTAGGGCGCCGGTTCCGCGTACGGCTCCTCGGCCTCGCCGAGTCCTTCGATGCCGGTGACCGATTCGACGAAGGCGATGAAGTTCTCGATCATGGCCTCGCCCTCGCGGCGGGCGGTGCGCTTGAGGAACATGCCGGGCGCGGGGATCGGCAGGTAGATCTCGGAGTGGTACCAGACCTCGGTGCCGCCGTCCTCGGTCTCGGCGACGTCGAACCAGCCCTGGCCGCCGGCGCCGGCGCTGGATTCGGCGACCTTCCACGCGACCCGGTTCTCGGTGCAGGTGTACTCGACGACCTGCCGATCCGGCCGGCCCATGAGGTTCGCGGAGATGTAGGTCCGCTTCGGTCTGCCCAATTTGTCGCGGGTCGCGACCCGGACATCCGAGTGGGAAGGCGACCAGTCGGGCAGTTGCTCGACCATGAGCAACGCCTCCATCACCTGATCGGGATCGATATCGATGACGAATCGGTGATCAGTCTTAGTACGCATTCCAACCCTCCAGCTTCGGGGCCTGATTGTGACCAGCGTCGCTCGTTGAGTCAACTGTGTCCCAGGCCGCTCGAACCCGCCCGTTTCGACAGGTTTGCGAATATCACTGGCCGCCAACGTAATAGGCATCTCGGACAGGTGGTGGAGAATTTTGCGCCGTCAGGGTCTGAAACGAGACTACTTCTCAGGGCTTGACGCCTCGGTGCCCGTGGGTATCACCCGTTCCATCGCCGCTCGAACCGGATCGCGGCGTAGTTGCCCGGTGGCGATTCCGGTTCGCCTCGACTGTTGACACCACTCCAGTCGTAGTACTACATTTCAATCACTTCACGCAGAGTACTACGAACGAGGCGGTAACCCTTGCGAAATCTCACCTACTTCGTCGGTATGTCCCTCGACGGCTACATCGCCGCCCCCGACGGTGACATCAGCGCCTACGAGGCGTCCCCGGACTTCTGGACCTGGCTGGCGGCCGACTATCCGGAAACCCTGCCCGCCCATGTGCGCCCGCATTTCGGGGTGCCCGAGGGTGCGGCGAATGTGCACTTCGACACCATGATCATGGGTCGCGGCACCTACGAGCCCGCCCTGAATGTGGGCATCACCAGCCCGTATCCGCATGTGCGGCAGTACGTGGTCTCCACCACGCTGGGCGAGATCGCCGATCCGGCGGTCGAACTGGTGGCGTCGGATCCCATCGGGCTGATTCAGCGCCTGAAGAAGCAGGACGGCCAAGGTATTTGGCTGGCCGGCGGCGGCAGGTTCGCCGCCCAGGTCCTGGACGAGATCGACGAACTCGTCATCAAGCAGTATCCGGTGCTGCTGGGTGAGGGCGTGCGGGCGCTTGCCGGAAATTTCCGGCCCACCGGCTTCCGGGTCGAGCGGCGGCGGGAATTCGACAGTGGCGCGCAGGTCACCTGGCTCACTCGCGCCTGATCAGCTCGGTGAGATCCGGGTTGCCGGGAGGTGGCCGAAAATCTCGTGACCTGGGCCGGTAGTCTTGTGGGTCGGTAGCAGCAGTTAGTCGATCTTGGAGGATTTCCGCCGTGGCTCTCGTCGTCCAGAAGTACGGAGGATCCTCGGTCGCCACCGCCGAGCGCATCCGCAGGGTTGCCGAGCGGATCATCGAGACGAAGAAGCAGGGGCACGACGTGGTCGTGGTCTGCTCGGCGATGGGTGACACCACCGACGAACTTCTCGATCTGGCCCAGCAGGTCGCCCCCGCGCCGCCCGCCCGTGAAATGGACATGTTGCTCACCTCCGGTGAGCGCATCTCCAATGCGCTGGTGGCCATGGCCATTCACTCGCTCGGCGCGGAAGCGCGCTCGTTCACCGGCTCGCAGGCCGGCGTCATCACCACCGGGGCGCACGGCAACGCCAAGATCATCGACGTGGCCCCGGGCCGGGTGCAGAACGCGCTCGCCGAGGGCACGATCGTGCTGGTCGCCGGCTTCCAGGGCGTGAGCCAGGACAGCAAGGACGTGACCACGCTGGGCCGCGGCGGCTCGGACACCACCGCCGTCGCGCTGGCCGCCGCGCTCAATGCCGATGTGTGCGAGATCTATACCGATGTGGACGGCGTCTTCAGCGCCGATCCCCGGGTCGTCTCCGATGCCCAGAAGCTGGACACCGTCTCCTACGAGGAAATGCTGGAGATGGCCGCCTGCGGCTCGAAAGTTCTCATGCTGCGCTGCGTCGAGTACGCGCGCCGCTACAACGTGCCGGTGCACGTCCGTTCCTCGTACACGGACAAGACCGGCACCCTGATTACCGGATCGATGGAGGACATCCCCTTGGAGCAAGCAATCCTCACGGGCGTCGCGCACGACCGCAGCGAGGCCAAGGTGACCGTTGTCGGCATTCCGGACGAACCGGGCTACGCCGCCAAGGTGTTCCGTGCCGTCGCCGACGCCGAGATCAATATCGACATGGTGTTGCAGAACATCTCGAAGGTGGAGACCGGCAAGACCGACATCACCTTCACCCTGCCCAAGCTGGACGGCCCGCGCGCGGTGGAACTGCTCACCAAGCGGCAGGGCGACATCGGCTTCTCGCAGGTGGTCTACGACGATCACGTCGGCAAGGTGTCCCTCGTCGGCGCGGGTATGAAGTCGCATCCGGGCGTGACCGCGACCTTCTGCGAGTCGCTCGCGGACGCGGGTATCAACATCGATCTCATCTCCACCTCCGAGATCCGAATCTCGGTGCTGGTCAAGGACACCGACCTGGACGAGTCCGTGCAGGTGCTGCACCGGGCCTTCGAGCTCGGCGGCGACGAACTGGCCGTGGTGCACGGCGGAACGGGGCGCTAGATCATGGGACTGCGGGTAGGAGTTGTCGGCGCGACCGGTCAGGTCGGCGCCGTCATGCGAAAGCTGCTGGAGGAGCGCAACTTCCCGGCCGACGAGATCCGGTTCTTCGCTTCCGCGCGCTCGGCCGGCAAGATCCTGCCGTTCCGCGGTCAGGACATCGTGGTCGAGGACACCGAGACCGCCGACCCGACCGGGCTGGACATCGCGCTGTTCTCCGCGGGCGCGACCATGTCCCGCGTGCAGGCGCCGCGCTTCGCGGCCGCCGGTGTCACCGTCATCGACAATTCTTCGGCCTGGCGCAAGGACCCCGAGGTCCCGCTGGTCGTCTCCGAGGTCAATCCCGAGGCGACCCGGAACCTGAAGAAGGGCATCATCGCCAATCCCAACTGCACCACCATGGCCGCCATGCCGGTGCTCAAGGTGCTGCACGACGAGGCGGGCCTGCGCCGGCTCATCGTCTCCAGCTACCAGGCGGTTTCCGGTAGCGGCCTGGCCGGTGTCGAGGAGCTCGCCACCCAGGTGCGCGCGGTCATCGACAACGCCGAGCAGCTGGTGCACGACGGTTCGGCCGTGGAGTTCCCGGCCCCGAACAAGTACGTCGCGCCCATCGCCTTCGACGTGATCCCGCTCGCGGGCGCGCTCGTGGACGACGGCTCGGAGGAGACGGACGAGGATCAGAAGCTGCGCAACGAGTCGCGCAAGATTCTGAACCTGCCCGACCTGCTGGTCAGCGGCACCTGCGTGCGCGTTCCGGTCTTCACCGGGCACTCGCTCTCGATCAATGCCGAGTTCGCCGAGCCGATTTCGGTGGAGACCGCCAAGAAGCTGCTCGCGGGCGCGCCCGGGGTCAAACTGGTCGACGTCCCCACCCCGCTGGCCGCCGCCGGCGCCGACGATTCGCTCGTGGGCCGCATCCGCCAGGATCCGGGCGTCCCGGACGGCCGTGGTCTGGCGCTGTTCATCTCCGGCGACAACCTGCGTAAGGGCGCGGCGCTGAACACCATTCAGATCGCCGAGGTTTTGCTGGCGAATCGCTGAGATTTCCGTCAGTCCGAGAACGGGCCGTTCGATCCGCCAGGGATCAAACGGCCCGTTTTCTCATTTCAGTCGGTCCAGAGTTCGGCGCAGGGGAGTGGGGGAAGTCGGCTGGGCGCCGAAGTCTCGATGGTGACTTCAATGCGATGGGGGCGCAGATGTGCCGCGAGTCGTTCGGCAATTGTGAGTTCGGCGCGGTAGTCCAGGACCATGCCGCCCGGAAAGCTCAGGCGCACATGGACTTCACGTGTTTGCGGTGCGGCGGTCAACTGCCACCTCTTGTGTCGGATTTGGTGCGACGGGTGCCTGGTAAACGATAAACACAGAAAAATTGCGGTGCAATAAGAAAAATACATGTTCCATACTGTGCGCCGTAAGCTCGCCCTGTCTGGAATCCTTGTCGGCAGATCTCATAGGGGAAGGAGAAGTTCCCATCGGGAAGGAGAAGGGCATGGTAGACATCGGCGAAACACGCGGGCGGTGACGGCCGGGAAAGCCGATCAGGCAGAAGGAGTTTGACCCGGTGGCCGAAAGTACCCTAGGGGCACGGGTAGCGGAGTTACGCCGGCGGCGGGGACTATCGCAGAAAGAGTTGGGCGCCGCGATCAGGCGCTCGGAAAGCTGGGTGTCACAGGTCGAGCGCGATGTACTGCCGGTCGAGAGACTGTCGGTGCTGCAGCGTTTGGCCGATGTACTCGGCGTGGCGGTGCGAGATCTCAGACCGGAGGCGGCCGAACCCCTGGCCGCCGATCGCGGTGATGGGCATCGAGCAGGGTCCGCCGTTTTCGAACAGCTGCGACTGTTGCTCACCGGACATCCGGCGTTGGAGCAAATCCTTGGCGTCTCGGAAGTGAAAGCGGTCGATCGCGAGTCGGCCGACGAGTTGCCGGGGCTGCGGGAGCGGGTGGATCTGGTTTGGCGGTTGGCGCACGAGTCTCGGCTCGTGGAAGTCGGCAGCAGCCTGCTGGAACTCATCCCGGACCTCGAACACGCGGCGCGGAGCGATTCCGCGAAGCGGCCGGAGGTGCTGACACTGTTGTCACGCGCCTACCAGGTGGCCGCGACCGCGTTCACCAGACAGGAAGAAGTGGATGCGGCCTGGGTCGCCGCGGATCGGGCGCTGACGGCGGCCGAGGAATCCGGCGACGCGCTCAGCGTGGTGGCCGGAACATACCGCATGGCACAGGCTTTCCTGCGGCTGCAGCGACTCGAACAGGCCGAACAGGCGGCGCGGGTCTCGGTGGCCGCGTTGGCGCCGCAGATCGGCCGGGCGGGCGACGATGATCTCGTTCGCCCGGAAGTGTTGTCGCTCTACGGTTCTCTCCAGCTCATGCTGGCGGTGATCGCGGCGACGGACGGGAACAGAACGGCGGCCCGCACGGGGTTGGCCGCGGCGCGAACCGCCGCGGCGCGACTCGGTGAGGGGCGCAACGATTTCGACACCGAATTCGGCCCGACCAGTGTGGCCGTGTACGCGGTCGCGGTGGCGGTCGAACTCGGTGACGCGGGCGAGGCGCTCGATACCGCGCGCACCGTCGACGCGTCCGTGCTCTCACCCGAGCGGCAGGCGCGTTTCCTGGTGGATGTCGCTCGCGCGCACGCGCAACGGCGGCAGGCATCGGATGCTCTGGAGTCCCTGCTCAACGCCGAGCGGCTGACCCCGGAGTACGTGCACAACGATCATCGCGCCCGGGAGGTGGTGCGCGATCTACTACAGTTCGCGGGCCGGCGTCCGGCCGATGAACTGCGTGATCTGGCGGGCCGCGCGGCCGTGACACCCTAGTTCGCACCCCTCGGTTCGGGGACCGGGGGCGTGGGGTCAGCGGATGCCGGGCGTGCGCGGGTCCGTGCCCAGGCATGCCTGCAGCAGGCAGCCGGGCGGCGCGTCGCTGAACGGCGGCGCGAGCGGAGTGTCCAAGCAGGCCAGCACGGTACAGCCCGGGTAGGCGCTCGGGCCGAGGCCGAACACGGCCAGTGCGATGTCGGCGTCGACGTAGTCGCCGGGGTTCACGCGCGCGGGTGGTTCCACGTAGGGGCCCGGTTCGGGGACCGGGCCGTCCGCGAAGGCCGCGAACAGTTTCCGGAAGAATTCGTGCGGCAGTTCCACGCCGTGCTGCAGTAGCCCGCCCGGACCCTGCGAGGTATGTGTGCCGAAGAGCCCGGTCCACACCACGACGAGGTCGAGGCCGGGAATGACGTACACGTGCTGCAGGCCGAACCCGGACATGGAATAGCTGCCGGGAGGCAGGAATTCGGGGTTCTCCGCGCAGCCGGGCCCGGTCCAGAACAGGAAGCCGTAGCAGTGGTCGGTCGCCGAGGGGGTGGTGGCGCGGCGCAGATACCCGGCCGAGATCACCTGCCGGTCGTGCCAGCGCCCGCCGCCGGAGACCAACAGCCCGAGCCGGGCCAGGTCCAGCGGCGGCAGCATGAGGTGCGCGTAGCCGTAGGTGTGCCCGGCCCGGTCACGGGCCCAGTAGTAGTCGCCGCGGCCGATGCCGACGGGGCCGAACAGCTCCCGCTGCGCGAACTCCCGGAGCGGTTCGCCGGTGGCCAGTTCGATCACGTAGGCGAGCAGATCGACGTTGCGCTGGCTGTAGGTGAACACGGTGCCCGGCGGGTTCTCGAACGGCACCGCCAGCGCCTGCACCGCGCTGAAGGGGTCGATCGGGATGACGCCGGTGATGCCCTCGGTGACGACTCCGACGCGCAGGCCGGACGTTTCGGTGAGCAGGTTGTGCACGGTGATGGCGCGGTGCGCGGCGTCCCCGAGTCCCGGTGGCAGATAGGCGCCGATGGCGGCGTCGATATCGAGTTTTCCGCGATCGGCGGCGATTCCGGCCACTAGTGATACGACGCTTTTGGTGACGGACCAAACATTCCAGGCGATCGATCCGGTGCGGTCGTTGAATGGTCCTTCACCGATGAGGCAATTGTGCCGGAATACCTGCACATTCGAGCGATTGCGCTCGGCGGCGAAAGTGAGTGCTTCCGTGAGCAGGGGCGAATCCAGTCCGGCCTGTTCGGGTGTCGTGCGCTCGAATTCCCGGCCGGCCGGTTGAGCGCAATGGAATTCCGCGGGAGTGGCTCCGGCATTCCCGCCGAAGTGCACACTGCCCGCGATGATCACGACCGCCATAACGCCGGCCAGACACCCGCGTTCGCGCAACATGGAATGCAGGCTAGCCAATGGCGAGCCCCGCGGGCCGTTGAATGGGTCGGCGCGCGTGGCGAATTGCCCGGAACAGCGAAACGCCGCCAGACGGGGGTGACTGGCGGCGCACGCTCGCGGCACGAATGCCACGAAGAGAAGTCGACGCCCAACAAGCGCCTCTCGGCGAGTGGTCGCTCGTAGCGACTGATGGGTGCGGCCCGGGGCTGTTTCCGACGCCGACGAATCTGATCAACCGGGGGCCGTCCGGTTCTATTCCGGAGCGGGCCCTGTGATGTGGGCAACGCGTGGAATCCGCTCGCACGGCGGGTTCGGGCCAGCTAGCGTGCGAAGCCGCACGAGGTCCGAATCGCGTACGCCACACCGCACGACAACTGTTGTCGGCGTCACGGTTTAGAGTTCGGACCGACGATAGAGATGTTCGGTGGGGGCACAAGATGTACGGCTCGAAAGACGGCGCTGTCGCCGACGGCACGCTGCGCACGGCATTCGCGGCGCTGGATCGGCAGGAGTACGAAACAGCGCTGGAACAGGTCTCGGCGGTGCTGGCCGCCGAGCCCGACAATGCGACGGCGTGGCGGGTGCGGGCACTCGCGCGCTGGGAATTGGCGAGCGCGGGCCGCGGCAAGGTCGCGCAGGTGCGCGAGCATCGGATCGAGGCGATTGTCGCCGCGCGCCGGGCGGTCGAACTGGCGCCCGGCGATATCGAGAATTTGCGTATTCGCGCGCGGACGCTGCTGGTGGCCTCGCCCGCCGACGCATTGGTGGCGCTGAACAAGGCGGTGGCGCTGGATCCCGGCGATCCGGCGCTGTACGAACTGATCGCGGCCGTGCGCGCGGACCTCGAGGAGCAGGAATCGGCGCGGCGCGCGCTGGAAGCCGAACGGCAGCGGGCGGCGGCGGAAACGCGCTGGCGTATGGAGTCCGAGACGGAGCCGGAGTCGGGTTCCGGCGTGGGCAAATTCGTGATCGGCGCACTGGTGTTCGTCATCGGCTTCGCCTTCAAACTCGGTCTCGGCTTCTTCGTCGACGAGGCGGTGTCGGACACCCCGTCGACGCGGAACTACCCCACCGCCAGCTATAAGCCCTACCCCACCAAGGGGTATCCGACGACGGCCCCGCACGCCTGGCCGACGATGCCCCCGCGCTAGGACCGATCGTGATCACCGACGAGACGAACCACATCCTCGGGCTGCTGCGGCGATTCGACGCGCAGCGGTGGCGGGCGGCGGACGCCGAGGCCATCGCGCGAGCCGACGCCGAGCTGCGGGAGGTGCTGCGCGCCGAACCCGGAAATGCCGGGGCCGCACACGAATTGGCGTTGTGCGAATGGCTGGCCGGCAAACGGCGGACCGCGATCGTGCGGTTGCGCGCGGTCGCCCGCCTCGATCCGGACCGCGCCGGCACGGTGGCCGAGCAGATCGCGGCCATCGAAGCCGCGGAGAGCCGGCTGTCCACGGCGAAGGCGGAGCAGCAGGACAGGGTCGCGGCCGAGCGCGCCGAACAGCGCGCGGCGGCGCGGATCCGGGCGCAGGAGAAGGCGCTGCTGCAGGGTGAGCGGGAGGTGCGCGAGCACGGCATCGACATCGATCAGGCCCGGAAATTGTGGAAGCCCGCCACCGCCATCGTCGTGGCACTGGCGTGGTGGCTGTTGAAGGACGCGGCCGGGTGCGCGGTCGACGAACACGAGCGGCAGTCATCGCGTCCCGCGGTCGAAGCCGTGACGCCGGGCGACTCCCACCGCTGAGTCCGGCCGCCACGGCCGCGAGGTCGCCCCTGCCCGCGGACGTGAATCCGCCACAGTAACCTCGCGGCAACCAGCTGTGAGTCCGCTGCCTGCATGGATGTGTTTTCTTGACTTATTCCAGAAAAGGGAGCAGGGTGGTTGTCATGCACACCGGATATGACGCACGGGAACGCTTGCGGGCCGCGGGCCTGCGGGTGACAGCCCCGCGTGTCGCCGTGCTGGACGCGGTGGTCCGGGCCCCGCACTCCGACGCCGACCGCGTTGCCGTGCAGGTGCGCGAGCAGTTGGGCTCGGTATCCACCCAGGCCGTGTACGACGTACTGCGGGCCTGCGTGGGCGCGGGGTTGCTCCGCCGCATCGAACCCGCCGGGTCGCCCGCGCTCTACGAGGCGCGGACCGGCGACAATCACCACCATCTGGTGTGCAGGAGTTGCGACACGGTCGTGGACGTCGACTGTGTCGTGGGCGCGGCACCGTGCCTGGAACCCGGCGCAGCCCACGGTTTCGTCATCGACGAGGCCGAAGTCGTGTTCTGGGGACTCTGCCCCAATTGCGCGCCCTGAAGCCCGAATTGCGCGCCCTGTAGTCCGGGCCGCGCTCCGGGAGAGGCCTACACCTATCAGGAGGCTAGGAATGACCAAGCCGGCCACGAGCAAGCCGACCACCACCAACACCGGCACACCGGTCAAGAGCGACAACGAGTCGCTCACCGCGGGCGCCCAGGGCCCGATCCTGCTGCACGACCACTATCTGATCGAGAAGCTCGCCCAGTTCAATCGCGAACGCGTGCCCGAGCGCATCGTGCACGCCAAGGGCTCGGGCGCCTACGGCGAACTCGTCGTGACCCAGGACGTCAGCCGCTTCACCAAGGCCAAGCTGTTCCAGCCGGGCGCCCGGACGGAATCGCTGGCCCGCTTCTCCACGGTCGCCGGTGAACAGGGCAGCCCCGACACCTGGCGCGATCCGCGCGGATTCTCGGTGAAGTTCTACACCGAGGACGGCAACTACGACCTCGTCGGCAACAACACCCCGATCTTCTTCATCAAGGATCCGATCAAGTTCCCGGACTTCATCCGATCCCAGAAACGCCTGCCCGGCAACGGGCTTCGCGATCACAACATGCAGTGGGACTTCTGGACCCTGCGCCCGGAGACCGCGCACCAGGTGACCTGGCTGATGGGCGATCGCGGAATTCCCAAGACCTACCGCAACATGGACGGCTTCGGCTCGCACACCTACCAGTGGATCAACGCCGCCGGCGAGCGCTTCTGGGTGAAGTACCACTTCAAGACCGACCAGGGCATCGAGTTCCTGACCGCGGCCGAGGCCGACGAGAAGGCGGGCACCGATCCGGATCTGCACCGCCAGGACCTGTGGGACGCCATCGAGCGCGGGGACTTCCCGAGCTGGACCCTGCACGTGCAGGTGATGCCGCTCGCCGACGCCGAGAACTACCGCTTCAATCCCTTCGACCTGACCAAGGTGTGGTCGCAGCGGGACTACCCGCTGATCGAGGTCGGCAAGTGGACCCTGAACCGGAACCCGGGCAACTTCTTCGTCGACATCGAGCAGGCCGCCTTCGAACCGTCCAATGTCGTTCCGGGCATAGGCTTCTCGCCGGACAAGATGCTGCTGGGCCGGGTCTTCGCCTACGCCGACGCGCATCGCTACCGGATCGGCACCAACTACGCGCAGCTGCCGCCGAACCTGCCCCGCGCCGCGGAAGTGAACTCCTATTCCAAGGAGGGTGCGATGCGGTTCGCCTACAACGACGCCGATGTGCCGGTCTACGCGCCCAATTCGTTCGGCGGTCCGCACGCCGAACCCGATCGGGCGCCCGACGGCGGGCTCTGGGATTTCGAGCCGACCATGGTGCACGCGGGCTACATCGAGCACGCGCAGGACGGCGACTTCACCCAGGCGGGCACCCTCGTGCGGGAGGTGCTCGACGACGCCGCCCGCGCACGACTGGTGGACAACATCGTCGGCCATGTGCTGGGCGGTGTCCGAGAACCCGTGCTGAGCAGGGTTTTCGAGTACTGGAAGAACGTGGACGCCGATCTCGGCAAGCGAGTCGAGGAGGGCGTGCGCGCCGGTCTCGACGGCAAGTAGCGCCCGCGCACCGAAACGCTGAGCCCGCACCCTGTTCCAGGGTGCGGGC
>NZ_JBEXUS010000046.1:0-63194 GCF_040614455.1 Nocardia sp. NPDC005978 | reverse complement strand
GCCCGCGGGCCCGCGCACCACGCGGCACGCCGCCGAACAGGCCGTCGCCGAGCTGTCCGCCGCCTCGATCCGGGCCGAGGGCCCGGTGCGCGAGGTGAGCGGGCTCATCGACGACGGCGCTGTTCCGGCGGCACGGGTGGTGGACCGGCCGGGCTGGATCTCCGCGGCCGCCGATTCCATGGCCCAGCTCACCGGGACCGGGGTCGATCCGGCCGAACAGGGCCGGTTCGCCGGCAAGCCCGGCGGCGTGCAGGCCGGGGCCATGCTGGCGTTCCTTTCCACCGCGATCCTGGGCCAGTACGACCCGTTCAGCGGGCCGGACGGGACCCTGCTGCTGGTCGCGCCCAACATCATGGCGGTCGAGCGCGCACTCGGGGTGCCGCCCAGCGACTTTCGGCTGTGGGTGTGCCTGCACGAGGTGACGCACCGGGTGCAGTTCTCCTCCGCGCCGTGGCTGGCGGAGTACATGCAGCGCAATGTGGAGCTGCTCGGCGAGGCCGGTGACGAGCCGTTCCAGGAGATGCTCGGCCGGCTGCTGGAGGCGGTGAAGGATCGCCGGCGCGGTGAGCAGGATCCGGCGGGCGGCATAGTCGGCCTGCTGCGCGCCACCCAGGCCGAACCCCAGCGCGAGGCGCTGGACCGGCTGCTCATGCTCGGCACCCTGCTCGAAGGCCACGCCGATCACGTGATGGACGCGGTCGGCCCGGCCGTGGTGCCCTCGGTGGCCCGGATCCGCTCGGCCTTCGATCAGCGCCGCCAGCGCCCAGGCAACCCGCTGCAGCGCCTGCTGCGGGCGCTGCTCGGCATGGACGCGAAGGTCGCGCAGTACGTGCGCGGCAAGGCGTTCGTGGACGAGGTGGTGAACACCGTGGGCATGGACCACTTCAACACGATCTGGACCAACGCCGAAACCCTGCCCCGCCCAGCGGAAATCAGCGATCCCCAACTCTGGGTGACCCGGGTCCTCGGCTAGGACCGCCTCTCCGGGAATCAAAGCCAGACTTAGGCGGTGCGACCGTTGCGTCGGCCGCTTGCGGATACGTGGTGGTCGGGTTCGTTCGTACCCGGGGAGTTACCCCGACCGGTGCCAGATCAGTTGTCGCCTGGCGCAACGCCGAAAGACTCCAGCCCGCGGGCATGAGTTGGGTGGTGCCGCCGGTGCTTCGGCCGCTCGCGGATACGCGTGGTCGGGTTCGTACTCGGGGAGTTACCCCGGTCGGTGCGAGATCAGTTGTTGGCTGGCGCAACGCCGTAAGGCTTCTGTCTTCGGGCCGACCTGTCGGCCGTGTGCGGCTCGTTCGAGCGTGTTTACGACCGCCTCGGTCGGGTCGGCCAACCCATTGGGCGCGGGACCGAAGGCGTCGGTGGGTTTGCGTGCGCACGCGTTCAGCGGGGGCGGGCTTCGTGGGCCCGGTACCGGTGGGGGTGGCGGGTGGGCGTGCGACGATCGGGGGGTGAGTGACCGTCGGCGACTGCCTGAGACGCGAGCCGTGTTGGCGGCGCGGCATGCGGTGCGGGAGTGGGTTGGGCGGTACGCGGCCGGGAGGGCGGTGGCCGTGGGGTTGTCGGGGGGTGCGGATTCGCTGGCGCTGACCGCCGCAGCCGTGGTCGAAGCCGAGGGGGTGGACGCGCTCGTGGTCGATCACGGATTGCAGGGCGGGTCGGCGGAGGTCGCCGAGGGCGCGGCGGCGGCCGCGCTGGCGCTGGGGTGCCGGTCGGCGCGGGTGTTGCGGGTCGAGGTCGGGCGGGCGGGCGGGCCGGAGGCGGCCGCGCGGCGGGCGCGGTACGAGGCGCTGGATCGGGCGCGCGACGGGCTGCCGGTGTTGCTCGGGCACACCCTCGACGATCAGGCCGAGACGGTGTTGCTGGGGCTGTCGCGGGGGTCGGGTGGGCGGTCGATTCGGGGGATGGCCGAGTTCGACGAGCCGTGGGGGCGGCCGCTGCTCGGGGTGCGGCGGGCGGTGACGCGGCAGCTGTGCGCGGACGCCGGGCTCACGCCGTGGGAGGACCCGCACAATCTCGCGCCCGAGTTCACCCGGGTGCGGCTGCGGACCGAGGTGCTGCCGCTGCTGGAGGAGGTGCTGCACGGGGGCGTGGCCCCGGCGCTGGCCCGCACCGCGGCGCAGCTGCGGGAGGACGGCGACGTGCTGGACGCGCTCGCTGAAAGTTTGCTGACCGCGTCCCGTAATGGGCGCGGGCTCGAGATCGAGACGCTCGCCACTGCGCCGGCCGCGATTCGCCGCCGCGTCATTCGCGCCTGGTTGCACGAGGGTGGCGCAAAATCATTGACGGACAGCAATTTACGAGCGGTCGACGCGCTGGTCACGCGATGGCGCGGGCAGGGCGGGGTGGCGCTCGGCGGTTCACCGAGTGGGACGAGGTTGGTTGCCGCGCGTGAACATGGCACGCTCATACTTGGCTGGGACCGCGTCGACACCGACGGCGGTCGACACCATCAGTGAAGGGATACCAGCGGACGTGTACGGGGACGACATCGCGTCGGTGCTGATCAGCGAAGAAGAGATCGCGGCGAAGGTCGACGAGCTCGCGGCTCTGGTAGCCAAGCGTTATCCCGCCGACGCACCCGAGGGTGATCTGCTGCTGGTGGGGGTGCTCAAGGGCGCGATCTTCTTCATGACCGATCTGGCCAAGAAGCTCACCGTGCCGACCCAGATGGAGTTCATGGCCGTCTCCTCGTACGGCTCCTCGACCTCCTCCTCGGGTGTCGTGCGCATCATGAAGGATCTCGACAAGGACATCGCGGGCCGCAATGTGCTGATCGTCGAGGACATCATCGACTCCGGGCTGACGCTGTCGTGGCTGCTGCGCAACCTGTCCAGCCGCAATCCCGCCTCGCTCGAGGTGGTCACGCTGCTGCGCAAGCCGGACGCGCTGCGCACCCAGGTGGACGTCATGGCGGTCGGCTTCGACATCCCGAACGAGTTCGTGGTGGGTTACGGCCTGGATTACGCCGAGCGCTATCGCGATCTGCCGTACATCGGCACCCTGCATCCGAACGTCTACGGGGGCTAGTCCGTCCGGGCGCCCGCCCGTCCGGTCCGATCTCCCGCACCCGCCCGCCGCTCGTTTCCGGCGGGCGACGTCGTCGGTTCGGGGTGTGCGGCGCGTCATTCCGCGGCCGATTCGCCCTTCCTGTGACGAAACTCACGTTCGTCGGCCGAGCGCTGTGATCCGGTTAACCCGAGGGCGTTGCTGGGCGGCCGCGCTCGAGTCGCGCCGGTCGGCGGGGGTGTGTAGCGTGGTGTGTGTTACTGCTGGTCACATACCTGCATGAATTCCCGCCTCCGCCACGAGCGGGAATGGCCAGGAATTCGCCCCACCGGTTACCGGAATGTTACGGCCTGCCCCTATGCTCTCTGTAACAAACCTGATGGCTGTTTTCTGAGTCGATTTCCGACTTTCGAACCAGATACGGCTGGTAATTCAAGACCGATTCTGATAGCAAGGGGCTATGGACCCGCATTTGCGCGACCTGCGGTATTTCGTCGCCGTCGCTGAGGAACTGCACTTCACCAACGCCGCCCAGCGGCTGCACATCGCACAGCCGACCCTGTCCCGGCAGATTCGGCAGCTCGAACGCCAGCTCGACGTGGTCCTGTTCGACCGCAATCAGCGCAGCGTCGCGCTCACTGTCGCGGGCAAGGAACTCCTGGAAGGCGCACGCCGCATTCTGGAGCTGTGGGAAGTCACCAACGTCGCACTCCAGGAGGCGGGTGAGGTGCTGCGCGTCGGCATCCAGTCGTCCATCGGACGCGGCCTGATCACCGACCTGGAGAGCGCCAGCGGCCATCGGCTCGCCCTGCACTCCGCGTCCTGGACCGACCCGTCCAGCGGCCTGGCCGGGCGCCAGGCGGACCTGGCGCTCATGTGGCTGCCCGTACCCGACACCGGTCGCTACCGGTGGCAGGTGCTGCGCACCGAGCCGCGCTGGGTGCTGCTGCCGGAGAACCACGCGCTCGCCGGTCAGGAGACCATCGAGTTCGCGGATCTGGTGGACGAGCCCTTCATCGCCATGCCCGCCGAAGCCGGTGCGGCCCGCGATTTCTGGCTCGGCGCCGACGCCCGCAACGGCCGCCAGGCCAAGATCGGCGCGGAAGCGGCCACCGCGGAAGAGCGCCTCGAGGCGGTCTCCCTCGGCCTGGGTGTCTGCCTGCTCGCCGAGAACAACGTCCCGATGTACCGCTGGCCCGGCCTGACCGCCCGCCCCGTGGCCGGCCTGGCCCCCTGCGAACTCGCCGTCGCCTGGCGCGCGGATGACGACCGTCCGACCATCCTCGAGTTCGCGGCCCGCGTGCTCGACGGCGGTTTCGCGGTCCGGGTTCCCGCTACGTCGGGGCAGTCCGCCTAGGCAGCACCCGCGCGGTAGTGGCCTCGAGTCGGAGGCAAGGCCACTGCCGATCGTGGTTCCGACAGAAAAGGCAGTCCCCGTGGGGGACTGCCTTTTTCGTGTGCCCGCCTCAGGGGCAGGTGCGCCGCCAGGGGAGCGTCGACTCGATCTGGGCGGCCAGGCGGAGCAGGGTCGACTCGCTGCCGGGCGGACCGGCGAGCTGGGCGGCCAGCGGCATGCCGGTGCGCGGATGCAGCCCGGTCGGCACCGAGATGGCGGGCCAGCCGACCAGGTTCCACAGCGGGGTGAACGGGGAATAGCTCACGTTCGCAACCACATTGGCGAGCCAGGGACGGCGGTGCCAGCGGCCCGCGCGCGGCGGCGCGGTGGCCAGGGTGGGGGTGACGACCACGTCGTAGCGCTCGAAGTAATCGAGCAGGCGGGCCTCGATCCGATCGACCTGCGCGGCCCGCACCAGACCGCTGCGCAGTGCCAGCTTGCCCAGGGCCACGTGGGTGCGGGTGCGCGGTTGCAGCATCTCCGGGTAGGGGACCGCGGCGGCCTCGCGTGCGGCGTTGGCCACCCAGCGCAGCATGAGCGCGAAAGTCGCGCCCTGGTACGGGAGTTCGGATACGCCGATGGTGTGCCCGGCGCGCGCGGCGGCCGCGGCGGCCCGATCCGCCGCGGTGGTCCAGGCGCGATCTACCCGGCCCAGGGCCAGCGGCGGGGCGGTGGCCAGGCCGATGCGCAGGGTCGGCGGCTGCTCCAGATCGGCCAGCGCCGCACGATCGGCGAGCACCGACAGCATGAGCGCCGCGTCGGCGACAGTCGTTGCCAGCACACCGTTTTCGGTCATGCCGCCCCAGGAATCCACCCCGACCTCGGCGGGCACCAGGCCGCGCCCGGGCTTGAGCCCGACCACGCCGCAGCACGCCGCCGGAATGCGCACCGAGCCGAGCCCGTCGTTGCCGTGCGCGAGGGTCACCATGCCGGCGCCGACCGCCGCCCCCGAACCGCCCGAGGAGCCGCCCGCGCTGAACCGCTGATTCCAGGGGCTGCGGGTGATGCCCTCGGTCGAATCGGTGACGCCCCACAGCCCGAGTTCCGGGACGCTGGTCAGCCCGACGACCACCGCGCCCGCCGCGCGCAGGCGCCGCACCACCGGGTGATCCGCGGCGGCGGGCAGGCCGTCGCCCGCCAGCGACCCGGCCCGGGTGACCTCGCCCGCGACGTCGACGTTGTTCTTCACCACCACCGGCACCCCCGCCAGCGGCAGCATGTCCAGGTCCGGCCGGTCGGCCAGCGCGCGAGCCTCGGCGAGCGCGGCCTCGGTGCGAATCACGCTGAACGCGTTGACTTTCCGGTCGCGAGCGTGAATCCGGTCGAGGGCGTCTCGCACCATCTGCTCGGCGGTGACCGAACCCTGCTGCACGGCGGCGGCGATTCCGGTCGCGGTGGTGGCGTCCACGGGCGGTAGCGGATCGAGGAAGGGGGAGGAATCGGGGGCGGAACTCGCCGGATGGGCATCGGTGCGGTCGAGCGGCTCGTGGTCGATGTTCGCGCCGGTGGAGTCGTCCATGGTCATCAGTACCCCGTTCACCGCCGTGCGGTCCGCTAGCGCGGTGCCCTCGTCGTACATGCTGGTGTTCCCCCGTCGCCTCGTGTCGAAATCGGGTGATCCGCTGTGCAGGCGCAAGTTATCATTTCCCGCAATTGCTCGGGGATGATGGTGTCGGGTGTGGCGGGAAATTATCCGCGACAGCAAGAGTTCGACAGTGCGGACGCCGTTCGAGGATGTCCGCGCCGAGCCAGATAGGTGCGGACATGGCTTCAGGTTCCGAGCGCCACTCCGGCCCGCACTCGGCGGGAACGGAATTCAGCGCGGTCGCGGCCTTCACCGCGGCCTGGGGCTCCGGCGCCGGAGCCGATCCGCCGAGCATCGCGGACTTCCTGCCCGACGCCAGCACGCTGCGCCGGGACGCCCTGCTCGAACTGATCCGCGTCGACATGCGCCATCGCTGGCTGCGCCGCACCGCGCCGCACCTGCCGCCCGGCAGTCTGCGCAAGCGCCTGACCGAGTACTGCGCCGAATTCTCCGAGCTCGACGCCCGGGATCTGCCGCCGGGGCTGGTCTACGAGGAGTTCGTGATCCGCCGGCACAGCGGCGAGCGCGTCGATCCCCGCGAGTGCCTGCGCGAGTATCCGGATCAGGCCGCGGAGCTGCGGGAACTGCTCATCGCCGATGACGTGGACCAGAGCACCCGGGCGCCCGGACTGCTGGAAACGGCCACCCGGGACACGCCGGAGCCGCCCGCCGACCTCGGTGAGTCGACGCGCGTCGGACCCGCGCCGAAGCGGTTCACCGGCGCCGGGCTCGGCGACGCCGCGCGGCCGGGTATCGACGACGGCGAAGCGACCCAGCTCGGTCCCGGGCCCGACGATGAGGGCGAACCCACCCGGCTCGGGCCGACGCCGGACGACGACGGCGAGGCAACCCAGCTGGGCCCGGGGCCGCAGGACGAGGGCGAACCCACGCAGCTCGGCCCAGGGCCGCAGGACGAGGGTGAACCCACCCGGCTCGGCTCCCCGCCGGGAGACGATGGCGAGGCAACGCAGCTCGGTCCCGGGCTGGACGATGAGGGTGAACCCACCCGGCTCGGGCCGACGCCGGACGACGACGGCGAGGCAACCCAGCTGGGCCCGGGGCCGCAGGACGAGGGCGAACCCACGCAGCTCGGTCCAAGGCCGCAGGACGAGGGTGAACCCACCAGCCGCGGCCTGCCGCCCGGCGAGCAGACCCGCGCCGGGAACGAGTCCGGCGACCCGATCCCGATCGGCGAGCTGTTCGGCGACGCGACCCGCGGCGGCCGCGATCCCCTCGGGGAGCCCACGCGCGCCGAGGACTTCTTCGGCGAACTCACCCGCGGCGGGGCGCGACCGGCCGCGTCAGCCCGGACCGGAGCGCCGGAAGAGGCCACGCAGGCCGGGGGACCGGGCGAGCCCACCCGGGCACGGTCACTGGACGAGTCCACGCGGCTCAGAGCGCTGGATGAGGCCACTCGCGCCGGTTCCGGGCCGGACGAGTCCACCCGGGCGGGTTCCGGCCCCGGTGATGCCACGCGGGCCGGGGACGCGCCCGGCGACGATGCCACCCGGGCCGAGGATCCGCCCGCCGAGGATTCCACCCGGATTCCCGACTCCGCCGAGGTCCTGGCCGAGACCCGCGCCACCGGCGGGCTGGCCGCCCCCGCCATGAGCGATCTGCTCGACCGCATCGAAATCGGCCAGAGCATAGACGATTTCGACCTGCTCACGGGGCTGGGCAGCGGCGCGTTCGCCCGGGTGTTCCTGGCCCGCCAGCGGTCGCTGCAGCGCCTGGTGGCGGTGAAGATCTCCGCCGACCACGGCACCGAGCCGCAGACCCTGGCCCAGCTCGACCACGACTACATCGTGCGGGTCTTCGACCAGCGGCTGATCTCCGGGATCCGATTCGAGTCCGGGCGGCGGCTGCGGCTGCTGTACATGCAGTTCCTGCCCGGCGGCACCCTGCTGGGCGTACTGCGCTGGGTGCGCGCCACCCCGGTGGCCGAGCGCAGCGGGCAACTGCTGCTGGACGCCGTGGACGCGGCCATGGAGGAGAAGGGCGAGATCCGGCCCACCGATTCCAGCGTGCGCGCCGAGATCGCGAGCCTGAGTTGGCCGGAAGCCGTCGCCTGGCTGGGCCGCCGGCTGGCCGAGGCGCTGGACTACGCCGACGGGCACGGCGTGCTGCACCGCGACGTGAAGCCCGCCAACATCCTGCTCACCGCCGAGGCGGTGCCCAAGCTGGCCGACTTCAACATCAGCTTCGCGCGGAATCTGGAGGACGCCAGCCCGGTCTCGTACTTCGGCGGCTCGCTGTCCTACATGTCGCCCGAGCAGCTCGAGGCCTGCCATCCCGGTCACGCGCACACCGCCGCGGACCTGGACACCCGCGCCGACATCTTCTCCCTCGGCGTGGTGCTGTGGGAATTGCTCACCGGCGCAAAGCCGTTCGACGACTCCACCGCCGGTCCCGGCGATCACGGCGACCGCACCACCCTGGAAGCCATGCTCGCGCGCAGGCGCGGCGGCGTCGAGGGCCCGGCCCTGGACCGGATTCCGCAGGACTGCCCGGCCGCGCTGCGCCGGGTGCTGCTGACCTGCCTGGCCCCCGATCGCGAACAGCGCTGGCGCAGCGGCGCGGTGCTGGCCGAGCAGTTCGCCCTGTGCCTGGATCCGCGCGCCCGCGACCTGGTGGATCCGCCGCCGAACAGCTGGCGAATGCGGCTGCGGCCCTGGCTGGTTCCCCTGGTGACCCTCGCGGTGGCGATTCCCAACATCCTGGTCTCGGTGTACAACATCCTGCACAACGACACCCTGATCGTGAGCAGGCTGTCGGCCGAGGCCGAGCGCAGTTTCACCCTGACCACGGCCACCGTGAACTCGCTGTTCTATCCCATCGGCATCGCGATCATCATCTATCTGTGCCGGTTGGTGATCTCGGTGCCGCGCGGCCTGCGCAAGGGCCGCGAGTACGACGCGGAGACCCTGCGCCGCGCGCGAACCGATGTATTGCTGTGCGGGGAGCGCATTTCCTTCGTGGTGTTCTCGCTCTGGGTGCTGGCGGGCATCACCTTCCCCATCGCGCTGCGGCTGGCGACGGGGGAGATACCGGCCCGCGGCATGGTGCATTTCCTGGTGTCGCTGGTGGTGTGCGGGGCCATGGCGGTGGCCTATCCGTTCTTCCTGGTGACCTTCTATCTGGTGCGCTGCATCTATCCGATGTTCCTGCGCGAGGGCGTCAGCGCAGACGACGTCGCGTTGCTGCATCGGCTGGGCCGGCGATGCACCAGCTATCTGGCGGTGGCCGCCTCGGTGCCGCTGCTGGCCGTTGCGGGGGTGACCTTCCTGCCGCCGGACGACATCCCGCTCGTGATCGTCGCCGTACGGGTGCTGAGTGTCGGCGGCATCGCGGCGTTCGTCGTCGTGTACATCATGTTCCGTGCCCTGGAAGCGGATTTGCGAGCCCTCGAACGGGTCGGTACGCCGGTGCGGTCCCACGACTCGCGGGAGCGAGCGGGCAGCCGATCGTGAGTGAGCACGCGGCGCAGGCGCTGGCCCGCTTCGCCGCCGAGTGGGAGTCGACACTGCGCGGGCAGCGCTCCGAACCCCCGTCACCGGCGCGGTTCGTGCCGGACGCGGCCGTCGCACGGCTGGCCGTGCTCGTCGAACTGGTGCGGGTCGACATCTCCCAGCGCCGCCGGCGCGCGGGTCTGGAGAAGCGAGTCTTCGCGTACCGCACCGAGTTTCCCGAGCTCACCGGCAGTCCCGAGTACGCGGAGCTGGTGTACGAGGAGTATCTGATCCGCGGCCGCTACCGGCCGGTGGACCCGGAGGTCTTCGCCGCCGACTATCCGGAGGTCGCGGGGGAACTGCGCGAGCGCCTGCGCGCGGGTGCGCGGACTCCGGCCGCGCCGCCCGCGGACCTGCCCGCCGACATCACCGTGGGCCGCACCCTGGACGACTTCGATCTGCTGACCGATCTCGGCGGGCACGCGCACAGCCGCATGTTCCTGGCCCGTCAGCGCTCCATGCAGCGCCTGGTCGCGGTCCGGGTGGACGCGGGCGCGGACAGCGACACCCACACCGTGGCCCAGCTCGAACACGACTACATCGTGCGGGTTTTCGATCAGCGGCTGCTCACCGGCGCGGCCGGAAAACCGTTGCGGCTGCTGTACATGCAGTACCTGCCCGGCGGCAACGCCGAGGGCGTGCTGCGCCTGCGCCGCGAGCAGGGGAGCGCCGGCGGCGGCGCGGTGCTGCTGCGCGCGGTGGACGCGGCCATGGAGACCCGGGGCGAGATCCGGCCGGTCGATTCGCGGGTGCGCGCCGAGCTCGCGGCCGCGAGCTGGCCCGAAACCGTGGCCTGGGTGGGCCGCAGGCTCGCGACGGCCCTGGACCACGCCAACCGGGAAGGCGTGCTGCACCACGACATTCGCCCCGCGAACGTGCTCTTCACCGCCGAGGGCGTGCCGAAGCTCGCGGACTTCGCCCTGGGTCCGCGCTATTGGGATCCGGCGTCGGCCGGCATGGCGCAGGCAACCCCGGCCCAGGTGGCGGACCTCCGCTGGCGGGCCCCCGAGTCCCTGGCCGCCGCCCTGGACCCCGCGGCGCCGCTCCCCGACACCCGCGCCGACATCTATTCCCTCGGCGTCCTGCTCTGGGAGATGCTCACCGGCGCACCACCGTTCGACGATTCCGAGCCCGGCGAGCCGCCCGGCCCCGCCGAAACAGTTGCGCCGGCAAAGTCTTTCGGGCAGACGACGGTCGCGGACATGCTCGAGCGGCGGCGGGCCGGGGTGCCCGCGGCCGCGCTGGCGACGTTGCCCGCCGACACACCGCATGCGCTGCGGCGGGTGCTGCTCGAGTGTCTGGAACCGGAACCGGCTGACCGGAGGTCGAGCGGGGCCGAACTGGCGGGGCAGTTCGATCTGTGCCTGGACGCGCGGGCTCGGGACCTGGTCGACCCGCCGCGGCGCAGCTGGCGGGCGCGGGCGCGGGGGTGGGCGGTGCCCATCGCCGCGCTGTGCCTCGGGCTGCCCAATCTGCTCGCCAGCGTGTACAAGATCAATCTCAGTGGGAGCCTGATCGGGCAGCACCTGACCGTCGCCGAGCAGCAGACCTACGCGCATACGGTGCTGGTGGCCAACCTCATCGCGTTTCCGCTCGCCGGGCTGCTGCTGCTCTGGCTGGCCCGGCGGCCGCTGACCGTCACCTACCGGCTCGCGCGCGGGCACCGGTTCTCCGACGCCGAACTCGCCCGTGCCCGCGCCGACACCCTGCTGGTCGGTGAGCGCGCGGTGTGGGTGTCGGCGGGGGCCTGGATAGCCTCGGGCATCGGCTGGCCCACCGCGCTGGTGCTGGCCGGAGTTCGATTGCCCGACAACGCACTCGCGCAGATCTGGATCGGCCAGTTGGTCTGCGCCGCCATGGCGCTGGCCTATCCGTTCTTCCTGATCACCGTGTACTCGGTGCGGTCGCTGTACCCGCCGCTGCTCACCCACGGCACCGTCGGCCCCGCCGACCGCGATCGCATGCGCCGGCTGGCCCGGCGCAGCAACTGGTATCTCGGTGTCGCGGCGTCCGTTCCGCTGCTCGGTGTCGCGTCGGCGACGTTTGTCTCCCGCGCCGACCTGGCCCTGGTGATCGACACCGTCCGCTGGCTCAGCGTGGGCGGTGTCCTGGCCTTCGCGGCGAGCTACTGGCTCTCCCGGCTCCTGGAAGCCGACCTGCTGTCCCTGGTGCGCGCGATCCCGGCCGAACGCGGCCGCGCCGCATCGCGTTCGGGATCCGGCGGCCGGGCCGCGTGATCCCTCGCGCCCGGCTCCGGCCAGCCCTGTTCGGCTACGCGCGCGCGGCGCCCGCCAGGTTGCCCGCCACGGTGTCGGCCAGCACGTCCTCCAGCGGGGTGGGGGACAGGCCGAAGGTGCGCTCGGTGCGGGTGGAATCGAGCAGTTCGGGATGGGTCATGGTGTACGACATCTCGATCAGCTCGGCCACGATCGGGTCCTGCGCGCCCGCCCAGGCGATGTCCCCCAACGACATCGAGGTCAGCCGCGGCTCCGGCGCCCCCGCCCGCGCGGCCAGCCGGGCGGTCAGCTCCCGCACCGAGACCGTGGTCGAGGGCACGTGCCAGGCGTGGCCCGGCGCGCGGTCGTCCCGGGCCACGGTGACCAGGGTGCGCGCCACGTCGTCCACGAAGGACCAGCTGTGCGGTGCGTCCAGATCACCCGGGTACGCGGCGGGTTCGCCGGCCAGCACGGGTGTGGTCACCAGGAGATTGAACAGCGATCCGGCGTCGCCGCCCAGGAAGTCCGCGGCGCGCACCTCGGCGACCCGGGCCCGGCCCGCCGCGTGTGCGGCCAGGGCGTTCAGCCAGATCTGCGCGCGCACAGCCCCTTTCACCGAGATCGGCGCCATGGGCAGATCCTCGGTGAGCGGCCCGTCCGCCCGCCCGTAGCCGTAGATGTTGCTCAGCGACACCAGCGTCGCCCCGGTGCGTTCGGCCGCGCTCAGCAGCGCGGCGGCGATGGGCGGGAAGTCCGTCGGCCACCGGTTGTAGGCGGGCCAGGCGGTGTTGATCAGAGCGCTTGCGCCCGTGGCGAGTTCGGTGAGCCGCTCGGCGTCCGAGGCGTCCCCGGCCGCCAACTCGATGAGCGGATGCGCGGGCCCGAGCCCGCGCCGGCTGACCAGGCGCACCCGCTCCCCGGACTCGGCGAGCAACAGGGCGGTGCGGGAGCCGGTGCTGCCCGCACCCGCGACGACGTGCAGAGACATGGTGATTCCCCTCGTTTCCGGGCCGCCGCTCGACGGCCCGCATCGAGCCTGCTCCCGCGAATCGAGCTACGGTAGTGGCTGGAAAGCCACATATCCCAAGGATCGAGCCATGCACCGGATCGCCGTCCTCGCCATCCCGCCCGTCATCAGTTTCGACGTGGGCATCCCCGAAATCGTCTTTCCGGCAGTGCGGGTCGACGGACTCCCGGCGTACGAGGTGGTGATGTGCACCGCCGATCCCGGCGCCGTGCCCGGCTACACCGGGCGCTCGTACCTCATCGACGCGGGCCTGGAAGCCGTGGCCGCGGCCGACACCGTCATCGTCACCGGCGCGGGCTCCCGGGACGACTGCGATCCCCGGGTACTGCTGGCTCTGCGCGCGGCCACCGCCGCGGGCACCCGCATCGCCTCGATCTGCACCGGCGCGTTCGCATTGGCCCAGGCCGGGCTGCTCGATCACCGCCCGGCCACCACCTACTGGCTGTACTCGCAGGAGATGCGCGAGCGCTTCCCCACGGTGGACCTGCAACCCGACGTGCTCTTTGTCGACGACGGCCAGGTGCTGACCTCCGCGGGCCTGGCCGCCGGCCTGGACCTGTGCGTGCACATCGTGCGCCGCGATCACGGTGCGGCGGTGGCCAATACGGTCGCGCGGCTGGCCGTGGTCGCCCCGATCCGCCCGGGCGGGCAGGCGCAGTTCATCGAGACGCCGCTGCCGCCGGAGACCGGCGCGGCGCTGGCCGCCACCCGCGCCTGGGCGCTCACCAGGCTGGACGAACCGATCGGCCTGCGCGAGCTGGCCGCGCACGCGCACACGAGCACCCGCACGCTGACCCGCCGCTTCCGCGCCGAGACCGGATCCAGCCCGCTGCAGTGGCTGCTGCACCAGCGCGTGGACCGGGCCCGCGAACTGCTCGAGGTCACCGATCTGCCGATCGACGAGGTGGCCCGCCGGTCCGGGCTCGGCACTGCCGAATCGCTGCGGCTGCACCTGACCCGGCGGCACGGGCTGCCGCCGAGCGCGTACCGAAAAGCGTTCAGCCGCCGCTGACCTCGCGGTGTCGCGGGCCGCAGGGGTGTGCCCGGCAGTAGGGTGCTGGGGTGGCTCGCATCGGCGTCGAAACGACCCTGTCGGAGCTTGCGGCGCGCCTGCGACGGCGAGCGGACGGACATTCCGGGCGATTCATCCTGGGGATCGCGGGACCGCCCGGCGCGGGCAAATCCACACTGGCACGCGGGGTCCGCGACGAGCTGAACGCCGCGGCCGGGGCCGAACTCGCCGAGGTCGCGCCCATGGACGGATTCCACCTCAGCAACGCGCGCCTGCGGGCCGCCGGCGATCTGGCCCGCAAGGGCGAACCCGACACCTTCGACGCCGCGGCGTATGTCGCGACCCTGCGCGCCCTGCGCGACACCCCGCCCGGCCGCCCGGTGCCCTGGCCCACCTACTCGCGCGAACTGCACGAGCCGGTGCCCGGCGGCGTCGTCTTCGAGGCGCACCCGATCATCATCACCGAGGGCAACTACCTGCTGCTCGCGGACGACGCCGCCCCCGGCTGGTCCGCCGTGCGCCCCCTGCTCGACGAAACCTGGTACCTCGACGTGCCCCGTCCCGTCATCGAACAGCGCTTGGTGCGCCGCCACATTCGCGGCGGCCGCACCCCCGAGGCCGCCAAAACCAAAGTGGCGCAGAGCGATCTGCTCAACGCCCGCCTGGTCGAGGCGACCCGGGCCCGCGCCGACCTGGTCCTGCGCAAATCCGGCCGCAACTACAAGATCGTCTGACCCCCCATCCACCCCCGCGTCCCCACCGACGCGCAGGACAGCGCCGCGACCTCGGCCGCGTGCCGCAACGCCACCGGGAACGCCTCCCCGAGCGCATGGAAATGGCAGAACGCCCCGTGCAGAATGTCCCCGGCCCCCAGCGTGTCCACCGCCGCCACCTTCGGCACCGCCACTTCGCCACGCGCACAAGCTGTTTCGCCCTGAACCGGAGGCCGTCCGGGGCCGCGGCCGGATCCGCCGGCCCGGCGCGCACCGTCCCCGTCGGGCACTGCGCGGGGTGCAGCGGCCTCCGCATCGGGCGACCCCGCAGCCACGTCGGGCACCGCATCCGGCGATCCGATCGCGCCGTCGCGCACCGTGCGGGGTGACGCGGTCTCCATGCCGGGCGACCCGTCCGCCACACCGGACCGGACGCCGTCGGCGGTAGGCGCGTCGCCGACGGACTCGACCGGCCGGAGCACCCTCGGGCCGGTGGCCTCCGCATCGGGTGACCCGGCCGCCGCACGAGCGGCGGATGGGACACCCGGGTCCGTTCCCCGGAACGAATAGCGAATGGGCTCTGCGCCATTGGTGATGGCCGCGTAGGCCGGACCGGCCGTGTGCAGGAAGTCGAAGACCTCCGCGGCCGAGCCGGGGGGTACGCCGGGCGGGGCGAAGGCCGCCGAGCAGATCGCGATATCGACCAGGGGGAGGAGTTCGGCGTGCACCTGCCGCCAGCGCCCGGCGTCGAGCACCACCGGGATCCCCGCCGCCCGCGCCGCCGCCGCGATCCGCAGGGCGGGTTCGGCGTAGTGGCCGTCCACCAGGACTATCGCGGCGTTCCCGAGTAGTTCGGCCGCCGCGGCATCGGAACCCGGTCCAGCGATCTCCTCGAAGCGATCTCCGGGCCCGGCGTGCTCCGGCGCGACCGTGCCGGTGGCGGCGTGCCCGGCCGGCCCGGCGGGCAGGCGGGGGTCGGCGCGCGATCCGTCCAGGGAGACGATCGTCCGGGTCGCGGCCGCGGTCGCCACCACGATCGAGGAGACCGGCGGCCGGGTCGCGGCGTCGGGGGTCAGGTCGGTCAGGGCGACACCGTAGCGGTGCAGGTCGTCGCGAATCGGTTCGGCCAGCGGGTGTTCGCCCAGGGCCGTGATCAGGGTGGGGGAGTGGCCCGCCAGGTGGGCGTAGGCGACCGCGGCGTTCGCGGCGGGTCCGCCCGCGCCCAGGAAGAGCTCCGCGGCCTGGGTCTTGGTGTCCTCGGCCGGGTACCGGTCGACGGTGTAGGCGAGATCGAGAGTCGCGAGTCCGACGAAGACGGCGCCGTTTACTTCCATGCCGCCGACCCTACGGCGCTACCGTGGAGGGAACGGGGAGGTAAGGCGAGCAATGGAATTGACCAAGGGCGCGAACGCGCCGCTCACGACGGACGAGGTCGTCGTCGAGGTGAACGCCTCGACGCAGGTGGATGTGGCCGCGCTGCTGCTGACCGCCGCCGGCAAGGTCCGCTCCGACCACGACTTCATCTTCTACAACCAGCCGCGCGGCCCGGGCGTCACCGTGCAGCCGCCCAACCGGATCCGCATCGCCACCCGCGAGGTGCCCGCGGACATCGACAAGATCGTGGTCACGGCCAGCCTCGACGGCAGCGGCCCGCCGAACTGGGGGCGGGCCGGGCGACTGCAGCTCGCCCTCGTCGACCCGCTGCGCCGCACCACCATCGCCACGTTCACCCCCTCGGACCTCAGCACCGAGACCGCGGTGGTCGGACTGGAAATCTATCGGCGACAGGGCAGTTGGAAGGTGCGCGCCGTCGGGCAGGGCTACGCCAACGGCCTGGCGGGCATCGCCACCGACTTCGGCATCACCGTGGACGACGCGCCGCAGCCCGCCCCGCAGGCGAGCCCGTACCCGCCGCCCGCGAACCAGTACCCGCCCACCGCGCCGTTCCCCGCGACAGCGCCGTTTCCGCAGCAGTCCTACCCGCCGCCGCAACAGCCGTACCCGCCGCCGCAACAGCCGTACCCGCCGCCGCAACAGCCGTACGCGGCTCCGTCCCAGCCGTATTCGCCGCCGCCCGCCTACCCGCCGCCGCAGCAGTACCCGCCGCAGTCGTATCCGCCACCCGCCCAACCGGCGTACCCGCCGCCACAGCAGCCGTATTCATTACCCCCGCAACAGCATTCGCCCACTCCCGGCTACCCGCAGCAGCCCGCCCCCCGCTTCGGCGAGGCCACCGTCAGCCTGGACAAGGGCAAGGTCGTCTCGCTCAGCAAGAACGAGACCGTCTCGCTCACCAAAGGCGGCGTCGCCACCCTGACCAGGGTGCGCATGGGCCTGGGCTGGGATCCGGCCAAGCGCGGCAAGTCCATCGACCTGGACGCGTCCGTGGTCGCCTACGACAACCGAGCCAAGAAGCTCGGCAAGGTCTGGTTCGTCAACCTCAGCGAATTCCGCGGCGCCATCAAGCATTCCGGCGACAACCTGACCGGCGACGGGGACGGCGACGACGAGGTCATCACCGTCGACCTGCCGGCCCTGCCCGCCAACGTCTACGCCCTGCTGTTCACCGTGAACTCGTACTCGGGCCAGAAGTTCGACCAGATCTCCCGCGCCTTCTGCCGCCTGGTCGACGACTACACCGGCGCGGAACTGGTGCGCTTCGAACTCTCGCGCGGCGACCGCCGCACCGGCCTGTTCATGTGCATGCTCACCCGCGCCGCCAACGGCTGGAACATGACCGCGCTCGGCGACTACGGGGACGGCGCGACCGTCAACGCCATGGTCGACCCGGGCAAGCGATTCGTCACGGCGACAGTGCATTAGACGCCGCGAGGGCCGTGACCGGTACCGGTCACGGCCCTCGCCTCACCCCTCGGCGATTCAGCCGCCGTTGCCGCGCACCCGCGACTCGTACGCCTTGCGCGCCGCGGAGTCCACGTCGTCCAGGAACGCGCTCTGAGCGCCCAGCGCCCGGCCCAGCGCGTCACCCCACGACTCCGGCAGCAGCCCGACGACCTGGGAGATCGCACCGGCGACCGCCGTGACCCGCACCTTGCTGCGCGGCTCGACGATCACCTTGGCGATGGCGTCGGCGATCTCCTCCGGCTCGGCCGGCCGCAGCACCTTGGGCGGATTGACCCCCGACCCGAGTTCGGTCTTGGTCAGCGTCGGCAGGATCGAGGAGAACCGCACCCCCGTGCCCCGGTATTCCTCGCGCAGGGTGTCGGTGAACCCGAGCACCGCGTGCTTGGACGCGTTGTAGGTGGCCAGACCCGGAATATGGGTCTCCCCGGCCAGCGACGCGATGTTGATGACGTGCCCGCGCCCGCGCGGCAGCATGCGCGCGATCGCCAGCTTGGACCCCAGGATCACCCCGTACACGTTGATGTCCAGAATCCTGCGGGTGATCACGTCGGACTCGTCCACGAGCCGGCCCGTCGGCATGATCCCGGCATTGTTGATCAGCACGTCGATCGGCCCGAGCTGCTTCTCGACCTCGTCCAGGAACGCCTCGAACGACTGCTGATCGGTGACGTCCAGCCGCCCGAACACCTCGAACCCGCGGGTGGTGCCGGACTCCTTGACCGTCACCTCGTCCACGTCGCCGATGGCGATCTTCGCCCCGAGCGCCTGCAACGCCGTCGCCGTCGCCAGGCCGATGCCGCGCGCGCCACCGGTGATGACGACGACCTTGCCCCTGATAGCACCGAAGTCGGTCATTACTTGGTCCCCTTCACCGTGTCGAAAACCGCCTGCACGCTCAGCCGCCGCACGCCGCGCGCACCCGCGGCCCGCATCGCGGACAGCGCGATTCCGAGCTTGGTGGTGTTGTACGGGAACCACAGCAGCTCTTTGGTCTGCGTGGGCAGGATCGGCTTGGTGATGGCCTGCTGGCGGCAGTACTTGCGCACCCCGTTCTCCCCGCCCCAGCGCGCACCCACGCCCGACAGGCCCCAGCCACCCATGGGCAGTGCGAAACTGAACATGTTGGAGAACACGTCGTTGATGTTCACCGCGCCCGCGTTCAATTGGCGCGCAACGCGTTCGGCGCGATCCTTGTCCCCGCTCCACACCGACGCGGACAGGCCGTAGATCGAATCATTGGCCAGTCGAACGGCTTCCGCCTCGTCGGCGACCTTCATGACCGGCACCGTGGGGCCGAAGGTCTCCTCGGTCATACAGGTCATGGTGTGGTCCACGTCGGCCAGCACCGTCGGCTCGAACAGCGTGCCGACGCCCGTGCGCTTGCCGCCGGTGAGCACCCGCGCACCCTGCTTCACGGCCTCTTCGACGTGCCGCTGCACGATCTGCGCCTGGTTCTCGTTGGCCAGCGCGCCCATGTCGTACTTGGGCTCGCGCCCGTCCACACCCTGGCGCACCTCCTTGACGGCGGCGGTCAGCTTCTTCAGGAACTCTTCGTAGACAGGCGCTTCCACGTACACGCGCTCGACCGAGATGCACACCTGCCCGGCGTTGAACAGGCCGCCGAAGGCGATGCCCGCCGCGGCGCGATCCAGATCGGCGTCGGCCAGCACGATGGCCGGATCCTTGCCGCCCAGCTCCAGGCTGTACGGGATCATGCGCTCGGTGCAGGCGGCCGCGATCTTGCGGCCGGTCGGGGTGGAACCGGTGAACTGGATGTAGTCCGCGTTGTCCACCACGGCCGCACCCGTCGCACCCGCACCGGTGACGATGTCCAGGACCGGCGGCGCGCCGATCTCGCGCCAGCCGCGCACCAGCTCGAGCGCCGACAGCGGCGTCACCTCGGACGGCTTGAGGATGACCGCGGCACCCGCGGCCAGCGCGGGGATCACGTCGATGACCGGCATGGCGAGCGGGAAGTTCCACGGCGTGATCACCCCGACCACCGGGTACGGGCGGAAGACGCGGGTCAGCGTCTTCACCCGGGCCAGCGGGCTGTGCGGCGAAGGATGTTCGTCCGCAAGGAATTTCGCGGCCCGGCGGGCGTAGTAGCCGGTGAGGTCGACCGAGAACGCCGGATCGATGAGGGCGTCCACCCGCGCCTTGCCGGTCTCGGACTGCAGCACGTCGGCCAGGTGATCGGTGTTGTCCACCAGCCAGTCCTGCAGCTTGAGCAGCCATTCCTTGCGGCCGTCGGGCCCGATGGCCTCCCATTCGGCCTGGTGCACACGCAGTTCCCGCACCTTGGCCGCCACGGTCTCGGCCGAATCGATCGGGACCGTGCCCGCGAGCGCGCCGGTCGCGGGATTGCGCACCTCGAGTTCGGTGGGCTCGGGCGGGGTCGCCACCGCCTTCGGCTGGGCCGCGGGCGCCGCCTTGGTGGTCTTGGCCGCGGCGGGCTTGCGCGCCGGGCTCTTGCGGGGCGTACCCGCGGCGGATTCGGTATTGGTCACGATGTGCTCTCCCACGTGCGCTGCGTTGCGAAGGGTGCATGCTTGATGAGCCGTGTGCGACAGCTCACTGAACTATGATCGTGACACAATTCGACCGGCACATTCTTGGCCAATGAGCTCAATACTCGCGGCCGGGTTTGTGCTCCGAGTACAAAATCGGAGGTAAGGACGTGGCTACCGGTCCCATTGCCGGGCCCACCGGCCCGATCGTCGGCCCCGCCGACCCCGTCATTCGCGAATGGATCGCCGATTTCGTGGCCGAGACCCTGCGCGCGGACACCCTGGAACAGGTCGTCACCCGGCTCGACAATGCCATCATCGCCCGCATCCCGGAACTGCGTGACCGCGATATGCGCCGCGACCTCACCGCCAGCAGCCGCGCGCACGCCCTCGAGGTGCTCAGCGGGCTCACCCAGGACCGCTTCGACTATCCGGTCCCCGCCGACGCGCACGCCTTCGCCCGCACGATCGCCCGCCGGGGCTACGACGTGCGCCTGCTGCTGCGGGTCTACCACCTCGGCCAGGAAGCGGTCATCGACTACATGGCCGAGGTCATCGATCAGCGCAAACTCCCGCAGGACATCGAACGCTCGCTGCTGCTGCGCCTTTTCGACCGCACCACCCGCTGGGTCAGCACCTCGATCGAACAGCTCACCGACACCTATATGGAAGAGCGCGAACGCGGCCTGCGCGCGGCCCTGAACCAGCGCGCCGACATCGTGTCCGCGCTGCTCGCGGGCTCCGACCTCGAGGTCGAGAACGCCTCGGCCCGGCTCGGCTACCGCCTCGCCCAGCGGCACGCGGCCCTGGTGCTGTGGATCGAGGACGACGCGGCGGTGGCCCGCTTCGACGGCGACGACGACGCGGCCGGCCTGCTGGACCGGGTGGCCGCGCGCTGCGCGAGCGCGCTGGGCAACGGCAGCCTGCTCACCGTGCCCGCCGGCGCCACGGCACTGTGGGCCTGGATCGGGGTGGACGAGGAACCGGCGGACTTGCGCGGGGCGTCCTGGCCGGTCGAATCACCGGTGCGGATGGCGGTGGGCGGTCCCGCTGCCCAGGTCGCCGGATTCCGCGGCGCCCACCGCGAAGCGGTCGCGACCCGCCAGGTCGCCGAGCGCGCCCGGCCCGAGACCGCACGCGTGCTGCACTATCCCGACGTCGAAGTGGCCTACCTGGCCGGCGGCGACGACACCGCCATGCGGGCGCTCATCGACCGCGAATTGGGGGCGCTGGCCGGCCCCGGCGCGCATTCGGCGCGCTTGCGCGAAACACTGCACGCCTATTTGCGCGCGCGCCGAAGTCCGGACGCCGCCGCGAAAATGCTCGGCGTGCACAAGAACACCGTGCGTTACCGAATTCAGCGCATAGAAGATCTCCTCGGCCACACCGTCGAACAGCGCGGGCCGAAGCTGGAAATCGCCCTCGACTGCGTAGCCGTCTACGGCGTCCGGAACTAGTCCGCGTCGCGCGCCGCCCGCCGCCGCGACGGTGGCTCGTCGCTTGCCGCAGCGTGCACCCGGGTATCGGGCAACTCCGCCAGCAACTGCGTGGTCGCCGCCGCGATGGCCTCCACCGCCTTGTCGACCGCAGGTTTGGTCGCCGTCGTCAAACCGGAGACCCCACTGACCTTGCGCACGAACTCTTGTGCCGCCGCGTAGATTTCTTGTTCCGTGGCGGCTGGTTCCAGCCCGCGCAGGATGGTGATGTACCCACTCATGGCGCCGAGACTAGTGCCGGATTTCCTTGTGTGACAGGTCGAAATCCGGAGATAGCTCTCGAGTCACCTGAATAGGGCACTCGAGCGCGCCGCCACACTGCTATCGGCGAATGCGTGGCCACTCCAAGATCGATGAGACACAATCGGGGGTATGCCCGCCCGCGACGTGCCAACGCTGACGACATTCCCCTACCCGGAGCTCGACCAGCGCGAGGACGACCACTGGTCCGGTGCGCAGGTCTCCGACGACGAACTGCGCGCCCTGGCGCTCGGCGGCTTCTATTCCACGCGCTGGGACGCCTTCCACGACGCCCTCCTGCTGGGGCCCGAACGCGAACACCCGCTCGGCGATCGCCGCGAACTCGCCATCGACACCCTCACCGGGGCCTGGGGCATCACCGACGGCACCGAGGCCATGGCATCCATGGAGCAACTGCTCGAGGGGATGCACTCACCGCTCTACGCGCTCGTGCATCCGCTCGTCATGGCGGGCATCAATTCCCCTGAACGCGATCGCTTCGGCGAGCGCGCCGACCGGCACCGCGCGTTCCTGCGCCAGGTCGGCTCGTTCCGCGGCATGGAGAACACCGAGGCGCTGGTACGCGACTACGACATCTGGGCCCAGGCCATCAAACTCGGGCTCACCGATCACCTGGTCCGCCCGCTGCCCACCGATATCCAGGCCTGGGATCTGGCGCGCGTGGTCGCGGTGGCCCGCATGGCCTACACCGCCGGATATCTGGAAGCCGATGTCGCGTGGGATTACCTCATGCGCGCCCTGCCGCTGGCACAGCGGAAATATCGCAATTGGCGGCAATTCGGCGACGCCTACCTGGCCGGCTGGACCTACTGGCAGGCGTGCGAGGATCTCGCCGAACTCAAGTCCGGTGGCGTGGATCGGCGGATGGAACTGTTGCGCCTGTGGATGCGCCCGACCAGTCCGTGGCGGCGTATCGAACTCCAGCCCGACACCGAGCCGGATGCGGATCCGGAAGCGGAACCCGCCGAATAACTTTCGCCCGCGCACGCCCCGAGGGTTTGTGCCCCCGGGGCCGGCGCGCGGAAACTCAGTCGGGCAGCGACCGCAGAATTCCGCGCCCGTAACGCTGGAATTGCGCGTCGTCGACCATTCCCAGCGAATGGCGCTCCACCAGCAACTCCCATTCGGAGTAGAGCTTGGAAACGCCCGGATCGGCGGAACCCGCGGCCCCGTCGGCGGATTCGCGCTGCACCGCGAAATTCAGCGCACCGGTGATGCGCTCGGTGTCCGCGCGGTCCGCGCCGGTGAAATACCAGGTCTGATTACCGTCGTTGACCTCGACGCCGTATTCGCCGGGACTGGCCGAATCGTCGGTGCTGCGCGCCCACAGCAGGCACGCCACGGGCAGTTCGTGAGCGAACCGCCGGGTCGCGCCGGTGGACACGAAAATCATCCGGGTGGTCGTGACCGCAAGCAGCCCAGCGCCTTTCGTGGCGGGCGGGCGGCCGGTGACCACGGCCGTCTCCAGCACGTACTCGCCGGGGGTGACGTAGCGGTGCAGCGCGGCGACCGCGGACTTGGCGTCACGCTTGGGCGCCATGCGGCGCACCGCGCGATCCACGTCGGCGCGGACGGGGCCGTTGCGGCCCCAGGAGGGAGTGGGCGGAACCAGATCGGGGGCCGCCACGTCGAGACGCTGGGTGGCCAGGATCTGATTGTTGATCCGCTCGACGATGACGGTGGCGGGCGGCACGTCGTGTTCGGCGATGAGCACCGGCAGGGGGGTCCGGTCGGCGGGGACGCCGGTCAGGACCGGGGTGGGGTAGCGGAGGTAGATCTCGATCACGACCGCGTCGTCGGCGCGCCGGTTCAACCGCACCTTGAGGAGTTCGCCGACCGGGACGTCGAGGACGAGTTCGCCGTCCGTTCCGGGGCGCAGCACCGTCAGTCGCCCGTTGCCGTGCCGCACTATCGCTGTGGGTGTCCGTAGCTCGACTATGTCCATACCCCCTGCGCTCTGTTGTGTCGTCGCTCACGATAGGACGACCATGCCATGATTGTGACCACTCGGTCCGACACCAGGGGGTGATCGACCCGATGTGTTGCCGCAGATGGTCGGGGAACCACCCGCGTTCTCCAGCCGTTTACGTTTCGAACTGCACTAGCTGCCGAACTGCGCGATGTATCGACTAGACCGTACGCGGTAACGTGGCATGTCCGCATCCGTTCCCTGGAACGGGCGCGCCACGAACGCATCGCAGGCAAACCGGATACACCCCCCGGAAAGGACTGGCCGCCGGCCTACGCTCTATGAACCGCAAGCTTGTGTTCCGCAACCTGGCCATAGTCGCGGGCTTCCTGCTCGTGATCTATCTGGTCAGCTACTTCAGTGACAACACGCGCGGCTGGAAGAGCGTCGACACGTCGGTGGCGCTCTCCCAACTGCAGAACAAGGACAACGTCGACTCGGTTCAGATCGACGATAAAGAGCAGGCGCTGCGCATCACGCTGAAGAACGGCAACGATGCCACCGACGGCCAGAAGAAGATCATCGCCAAGTACCCCGGCGGCGGTGAGAACTCCGCGACCATCTTCAAGGCCGCGCAGGATTCCGGCGCGAAGGTCAACACCTCGGTCAAGCAGGATTCCTGGCTGAGTCAGATTCTGCTCTTCATGCTGCCCATGGTGATTCTGCTGGGCCTGTTCATCTTCGTCATGTCCCGCATGCAGGGCGGCGGGCGCGGCGGAATGATGGGCTTCGGCAAATCCAAGGCCAAGCAGCTGTCCAAGGACATGCCCAAGACCACCTTCGCCGATGTCGCCGGCGCGGATGAGGCAGTCGAAGAGCTGTACGAGATCAAGGACTTCCTGCAGAACCCGTCGCGGTACACCGCGCTGGGCGCCAAGATCCCCAAGGGCGTGCTGCTCTACGGCCCGCCCGGTACCGGCAAGACCCTGCTGGCCCGTGCGGTCGCGGGTGAGGCCGGGGTGCCGTTCTTCACGATCTCGGGTTCGGACTTCGTCGAGATGTTCGTCGGCGTGGGCGCGTCCCGCGTGCGCGACATGTTCGATCAGGCCAAGCAGAACAGCCCCTGCATCATCTTCGTCGACGAGATCGACGCGGTCGGCCGCCAGCGCGGCGCGGGCCTCGGCGGCGGTCACGACGAACGCGAGCAGACGCTGAACCAGCTGCTGGTCGAGATGGACGGCTTCGGCGAGCGCACCAACGTCATCATCATCGCCGCGACCAACCGCCCCGACATCCTGGATCCGGCGCTGCTGCGCCCGGGCCGCTTCGATCGCCAGATCCCGGTCGGCAACCCCGATCTCGCGGGCCGGCGGGCGATCCTGCGCGTGCACGCGGCGGGCAAGCCCATCGCCCCCGACGCCGATCTCGACGGTCTGGCCAAGCGCACGGTCGGCATGTCCGGCGCCGATCTCGCCAACGTCATCAACGAGGCCGCGCTGCTGACCGCCCGCGAGAAGGGCACGCTCATCACCGGCGCCTCGCTCGAGGAATCGGTCGATCGCGTGATCGGCGGCCCGCGCCGCAAGTCGCGCATCATCAGCGAGCACGAGAAGAAGATCACCGCCTACCACGAGGCCGGGCACACCCTGGCCGCGTGGGCGATGCCCGACATCGAGCCCGTCTACAAGGTCACCATCCTGGCCCGCGGCCGCACCGGCGGCCACGCCATGACCGTGCCCGAGGACGACAAGGGCCTGATGACCCGCTCGGAGATGATCGCCCGCCTGGTGTTCGCCATGGGTGGCCGCGCCGCCGAGGAACTGGTGTTCCACGAGCCGACCACGGGCGCGTCCTCCGACATCGACCAGGCCACCAAGACCGCGCGCGCCATGGTCACCGAGTACGGCATGAGCGCCCGCCTCGGCGCGGTGCGCTACGGCCAGGAACAGGGCGATCCGTTCCTGGGCCGGTCCATGGGCAACGGCTCGGACTACTCGCACGAGGTCGCCCGCGAGATCGACGAGGAGGTGCGCAACCTCATCGAGGCCGCGCACACCGAGGCGTGGTCGGTCCTCAACGAGTACCGCGACGAGCTCGACGCCCTCGCCACCGCCCTGCTCGAACGCGAGACCCTGCACCGCAAGGATCTCGAGGAAGTGCTCGGCACCGTCGAGAAGCGCCCGCGCATCACGGCTTTCAACGATTTCGGCGGCCGCGTGCCGTCCGATCGCCCGCCGGTGAAGACCCCGCGCGAACTGGCCGCCGAACGTGGCGAGCCGTTCCCGGAGGAGCCGGTGCACGTGATCCCGCCCGCCAACGGCTACCCGGATCCGGCGTACGGCCAGCCCGGCCAGCCGCAGCCGCAGTACGGCTACCCGGCCCCGGCCGGTTACCCCGCACCGCAGCCGGCCTATCCGGGACGCGGCGGCACGCACGGCTCGCGTCCGGACTACGGCGCTCCGGCCGGCTGGTCCGCCCCCGGCTGGCCGCCGCAGGAGGATCCGCAGCAGCCGCCGGCCCACCCCGGCTACGGCGGCTGGGCGCGCGCGGGCAACCAGCGCTACCAGCCCGGCCAACAGCCGGAATACGGGCAGCAGCCGTACGGACAGCAGCCGGAATACGGCCGCCAGCCCGCGCCGCAGGGCTACCCGCAGCCGGATCAGCACACCGGGCAGCAGCCCGAAGGGCCCGCCGACGAGGCCGGCAACGAGTGGGACGGCGGACCGAACGGCCGTCGCTGATCACGGCCCGGATAGGCTCATGGGGTTCGCGGCCCGGCAGGATCGGGCCCGGTCCGGAGGGTGAGACCATTCGCCGGGCGAACGCGCGGCGCGCGGGCGGGTACACCACCCGTTCTCGGCGTGGCGGGTGTCGTCCGGCGTGGCGCACACCGTTGACGCGGAGTGCGCCGCCGCGCGGTACGCGGGAATGGTTCGCAGCCTCCGGAGGTTGGGCCGACCTGGAATATCAGCAGTCGGCGAAAGCCGCGCCCCGCCAGGTGCGGCAGCTTCAATACAGGAGGTGTCGAATGACGACCAACAACACCGTCGTCTCCGGCCCGATCGCGCTCGATACCGGTCGGCCGTTCGACCAGGCGCGCGCCGAGGCCGCAGTACGTGAACTGCTGCTCGCCGTCGGCGAGAACCCGGATCGTCCCGGGCTCGCCGACACCCCGGCCCGCGTGGCACGCGCCTACCGGGAGATGTTCGCCGGGCTCTACACCGAGCCGGACGCGGTGCTCAACACCACGTTCGACGAGGGGCATCAGGAACTGGTGCTGGTCCGCGACATTCCGATGTACTCCACCTGTGAACACCACCTGGTGTCCTTCCACGGTGTCGCGCACGTCGGCTACATCCCCGGCGCGCACGGCCGGGTGACCGGATTGTCCAAGCTGGCCCGCCTGGTCGATCTGTACGCCAAGCGCCCGCAGGTGCAGGAGCGCCTCACCAGTCAGATCGCCGACGCCGTCATGCGCAAGCTGGATCCGCGCGGCGCGATCGTCGTGGTCGAGGCCGAGCACCTGTGCATGGCCATGCGCGGCATCCGCAAACCCGGCGCGAGCACCACCACCTCGGCGGTGCGCGGCCTGTTGCAGACCAACGCGGCCTCGCGCTCCGAGGCCCTGGACCTCATTCTGCGCAAGTGAGTCCGATGGCCATCTCCGACGCGTTCACCGCTCATCTCGTTCCCGGACCGGATGACGCGCAGGACGCGAACGGGGGAGCGCGCGGCGGCGCGGCGGACGGTCGCGCGCCGTCCGCGTCCGAGCGCGCGGTGCGAGCTGCCGACCGCCTCGCTGCCGAATCGCGCGACCCCGCAGCCGCTCTCGGTGCCGACGCGGAGAACGCGAACCGGGGAGCGCGCGGCGACGCGGCCCACGGGCGTGCGCCGGCCTCACCCGCCGGTGCGGTGGCATCCGGCAACCAGTGCGCCGCCGAATCGATCGGCCCCGTCGCTGCTTTCGGCGACGATATGCCCGCCGGATCCGGTGCCGTGCCCGCCGGACTCGGCGAAGTGTCTTCCGCGACGCCCGAGCTCGGCGCACGAACTGCCGCCGCCGGTGGCGAGTACCGGATCGACCACGGGAAACGAGCCACCCGTGGCGCGGTAGCCGGACCCGGCGAATCGGCGACCGGCGAGCGCTTCGATGGCGGGCGGGGCACCGATGTCGTCGCGCGGGCGGCCACCGGTTCGGGTGCTTCGGCGCACGCCGCGAGCGCTATCGGGATCGCTCCGCGCGCGGGCCGCTCCTGCGTGGTGATGGGCATCGTCAACGTCACCGTCGACTCGTTCTCCGACGGCGGCCGCTATCTGGATGTGGACGCGGCCGTGGCTCACGGCCTGCGGCTGTACGAACAGGGCGCGGACATCGTCGACGTCGGCGGGGAGTCGACCCGGCCCGGCGCAACCCGCGTCGATCCGGCGACCGAGGCCGAGCGGGTCGTTCCGGTCATTCGCGAGCTGGTCGCGCTCGGCGTGCCGACCAGTGTGGACACCATGCGCGCCCGGGTGGCCGAGGCCGCGGTCGCGGCCGGCGCGGTGGTGGTGAACGACGTCTCCGGTGGCCGGGCCGATGCCGATATGGCGAAAGTCGTTGCCGCGGCAGGTGTCCCGTGGATTCTCATGCATTGGCGCGCGGCCGCGGACTACCGGCACACCGGCGCCGCCGACTCCTACGGCTCGGTGGTCGCCGAGGTGCTCGGGGAGCTGCGCGTGCAGGCTGATCTGGCGGTGGCGGCCGGGGTCGACCCGGCGCGGCTGGTGCTGGATCCGGGGCTGGGTTTCGCCAAGAACGCGGACCACAATTGGGAATTGCTCGGCGCGCTACCGCGATTCGTGGACACCGGCCTGCCGGTGCTGGTCGGGGCGTCGCGCAAGCGTTTCCTGGGATCGCTACTGGCCGAAGCGGATACCCCGCGCCCGCCCGATGGCCGCGAGGTCGCGACCGCCACCATCTCGGCGCTGGCCGCCGAACACGGTGCCTGGGGGGTGCGGGTGCACGATGTGCGCGCCTCGCTCGACGCCATCGCGGTCAACGACGCCTGGCGCGCCGCTGCCCGGCGGCTGGCCGGGGCCGGGCAGCGTGGCGATTCGGCCGGTCACCACTCGGCCGGCCGCGCCCCGGGCTCGGATGCGGCCGGAGTGCGTGCGCCCGGCATCGCGGCCCGGCGCGCGAACGGCACGGACTCGAACCGTTGGACCTGGGGGGAAGAGCGTTGAGCACCGATCGCATCGAGTTGCGCGGGCTGCGCGTGTTCGGCCATCACGGCGTCTTCGACTTCGAGAAGCGCGACGGCCAGGAATTCGTCGTGGACCTGACGCTGTGGACCGATTTCACCGCCGCCGCGAAGTCCGACGACATCGCGGACACGGTGCACTACGGCGAGCTCGCCGACCTCGCGGTGCGCGTGGTCGGTGGCCCGCCGCGCGATCTCATCGAGACCGTTGCGACCGAACTCGCCGACGCGGTACTGGCCGATCCGCGGATCAGCGCCGTGGAAGTGGTGCTGCACAAGCCTTCCGCGCCGATCCCGCACGCGTTCTCCGACGTCCGCGTCGTCACCTCGCGCCGTCGTGAATCGGCGGCGTAGCCGATGACCCGGGTCGTGCTGTCCATCGGTTCCAATCTCGGCGATCGGCTCGAGCATCTGCGCGGGGTGGTGCGGGCCCTGGGACCGCGGCTGATCGCGGTGTCCTCGGTGTACTCGACGCCGCCGTGGGGCGGTGTGCCGCAACAGGATTACCTGAACGCCGTGCTGGTGGCGCGGGATCCGGAGCTCGAGCCCAGCGATTGGCTGCGCCTGGGTCAGGATCTGGAGCGGGCAGCCGACCGGGTGCGCGAGGTGCGCTGGGGTGCACGGACTCTCGACGTGGACATCGTATGGGCCGCGCAGTCGCGCGGCGCGGGCGAAACCGTCTGCCGCAGTGCCGATCCCACCCTGACACTGCCGCATCCGCAGGCGCACAACCGCGCCTTCGTGCTGACGCCGTGGGCCGAGGTGGAGCCCTGGGCGACCCTCGAGGTGGTCGCGGGCGCGCCGCGCCCGATACGTGAGCTGTTGACCGAATTGAGCGCGGACGAGGTGCGGGGCGTGCGACGGACGGAATTGTCACTCGGCTGGGAGCCGGCGAACCGCGGCTGGGAGCCGGTAAACCGCGGCTGGGAGCCGATGCGGTGAGGCCGACCCGCGTTCTGGATCTGTGCGCGAATCTGCTGCTGGCGGCGGTCGTGGCCTGGGTGGTCACCAATATCGCGTATTCGAGCTTTCCGCCGATCTCGGTGTTTTCCGGCGCCTCGCTGCTGCCGGTGGCGGTGCTGGAACTGGTGCTGGCCTTCGTGATTCGCGCGCGCATGGAGAACCGGGGGATCGGTTCGGGCGGCCGCCAGCTGCATCCCATCACGGTGGCGCGCGCGGTGGCGCTGGCGAAGGCGTCGGTGCAGGTGGGTTCGCTGGTGGGCGGTATCTGGCTGGGTTTCCTGATCTGGCTGCTGCCCGAGCGGTCGGAGCTGCGCGCGGCCGCCTCGGACACCCCGGGCGCGGTGGTCGGGCTGCTGGCCGGGTTGGCGCTGGTGGCCGCGGCGCTGTGGCTGGAATATTGCTGCCGGGCGCCGATCGATCCGCCCGATGAAGCGGCTACTTCCTAGCTAACTTATTGACAATGATCATCGGCAAGGTTGGACCCGGAGTCGGTACTACCCGCTACGCTGGCTGACATGGTTTCACCCTCCCGTAGCACTGCTTCCCGTCGTCGGCGGGTCGACGCGGGAAAATTCTTCACCGGCGTGCTTCTCCTCCTCGGACTGGTTGCCAGTGTTTTCCTGGTCTTCAGCGACAATGTCCATATGGTCCGGGTGGGCTTGGTCGCGGCGCTCTGGGCGGCCGCTATCGGAGCCCTGGCCGCGACCCGTTACCGCAGGGAATCGGCGGTGGACAAGGCCAAAGTAGGTGACCTGCAGAAGGTCTACCACCTCCAGCTCGAGCGGGAGGTTGCCGCCCGCCGCGAATACGAGCTCGGCGTCGAGTCCCGGGTCCGCAAAGAGGTCGGCGCGGACGCCGAGGAGATGGCCGCGCTGCGCGGTGAACTGGCGGTTCTGCGCGAGAGCCTGCAGCGCCTGTTCGACGGCGATCTGCCCCAGGAACGGGTCGCCCTGCGGGCCGACGCGGTCCGAGTGCAGGAATTGCCCAGCAGCGGCGCCGAATCGCGTGACGCGACGGCGAACGGTAGCTGGCAGAACACCGACTCCTGGGACCCGTGGTCCCAGCCGGAGCTGCCCGAGCCGTCCGAGCCCGATCCGCGCAGCCTGGTCACGCCGATCTTCCACGACGATCATCCCGAGCCGCCGGCCTTCGCGAGCCCCTACGACGACCCGGTGACCGCGGAGACCTCCATCGTCACCGAGAGCGTCGATCAGCTCGACATCGACCGGATCATGGCCGCGGCCATGAAGTCCAAGCCGGGCGAGCAGCCGCGCTTCTTCGACGTGCCGGTCGGCCTCGACGAGCTCGACGACGAGATGAACGAGTTCGAACAGGACATGACCTTCGGCACCGCGCGGACCTCCGGGGTGGCGGCCGCTGCCGCCGCGGCGGTCGCCGCCGTGGAGGCCAAGAGCGCGGCCGAGGCCGCGAGCGCCGCGGAGGCGAAGGCCGCCGCGGACGCGAAGAGCGCCGCCGAAGCCGCACTCGCCGCCGAGGCGCGCGAGGCCGAACAGGTCGAAGCTGCCCTGGCCGCGGCGGGCCCGCAGCCCCTCGACAAGCCCTTCGCGGACAAGTCCTTCGGCGCGGAGCAGGGATCCGACGCGCCCGCGCCCGCGACCCCGCGCCTGATGCCCGAGCCGACCACGGCCCCGGCCATGGGCACCGCCAGTGCCCGGCGTCGCCGCCGGTCGGACGAGGACACCGATCCCGAGTCGGGCCGACGGTTGTCGGTGGCCGAGATCATGGCGAACCTGCGATCCGAGGGCGACCTGTAAGACATCCCACAGTCGGTGGCCCCGCGGAATCGGGGCCGATATTCTCGGGCCGTAACGTCTGGTACCCGCGGGAGCGGGACTGGAACGAACTTCGAGAGGACAAGGGTGACCTCGGACGAGGATGTCTGTGGAACCGATCTTGCGCCTGCACGACTGACGGTGGGAATCGTCTCGGCGGGACGCGTCGGCTCCGCTCTGGGTGTGGCACTCGAACGTGCCGGTCATGTGGTTTTCGGGGTGTCCGCGATTTCGGACGCCTCGCTGCGCCGGGCCGCCACGCGACTGCCGGATTCGCAGGTGCTGCCCGCGGCCGAGGTCGCGGCGCGCAGCGAACTGCTGATCCTGGCGGTGCCGGACAGCGAATTGGCCGGGTTGGTGGCGGGTTTGGCGGCGGCGAAAGCCGTGCGGCCCGGCGCGATCGTGGCGCACACCTCCGGCGCGAACGGCATCGGAATTCTGGCGCCGCTCACCGAACTGGGCGCGCTGCCGCTGGCCATCCATCCCGCCATGACCTTCACCGGCCACGACGAGGATGTCGCCCGGCTGGCCAACGCCTGTTTCGGTGTGACCGCCGGTGACGAGATCGGTTACGCCATCGCGCAATCGCTCGTCATCGAAATGGGCGGTGAGCCGGTGCGGGTGGCCGAGGAGAACCGCACGCTCTATCACGCCGCGCTGGCGCACGGCAGTAATCACCTGGTGACGCTCATCGTCGACGCGGTGGCCGCGCTGCGGTCCGCGCTCGCGGGGCCCGGCCTGCTGGGCCAGCAGGCGGTGGACGATCAGCCCAACGGGCTTGCCGAGCGAATGCTGGCTCCGCTCGCCTCGGCCGCGCTCGACAACGCGCTGCGCCGCGGCCAGGCCGCGCTGACCGGTCCGGTGGCGCGCGGTGACGTGGCCGCGGTGGCCGCGCACCTGTCGGCCCTGGAGTCGGTGGATCCGCCGATCGCCGCCGGATATCGCGCGATGTCCCTGCGCACGGCCGAGCGGGCCGCCACCAACCCCGCGCTGCTGGAGCTGCTCGGATCCGATCTGCCGAAAGAAGGAAACCGCTGATGGACCCGAAACTGCGTGGCACCTACAAGCGCGGCGAGCTGACCGTGCTGCACGATCCGGCGATCGTGAACTCGGTTGCCAAGGCTTTGCGTCAGGTCGGCCGCACGGTCGCGCTCGTCCCGACGATGGGCGCGCTGCACGAGGGTCACCTGGAACTGGTGCGGCAGGCCAAGCGGACCAACCAGGTCGTCATCGTGTCGATCTTCGTGAACCCCTTGCAGTTCGGGGCCGGTGAGGACCTGGACAAGTATCCGCGCACCCTGGACGCCGACGTCGAGCTGTTGCGCGCCGAGGGCGTGGAACTGGTCTTCGCGCCCAGCGCCGCGCAGATGTACCCGGACGGCCCGCGCACCACCGTGCACCCCGGCCCGATCGGCGACGAACTCGAAGGCGCGGTCCGCCCCGGGCATTTCGCGGGCATGCTGACCGTGGTCGCCAAGCTCTTCCAGATCTGCCGCCCGCACCAGGCGTTCTTCGGCGAGAAGGACTACCAGCAGCTGGCGCTCATCCGGCAGATGGTGCGCGACCTGAACTTCGATCTGAAGATCGTCGCGGTGCCGACCGTGCGCGAGCCCGACGGCCTGGCGCTGTCCTCGCGCAACCGCTTCCTCGACGCCGAGCAGCGCGAACTGGCGACCACGCTGTCCGCCGCGCTCGCGGCCGGCCGGCACTCCTCGGGCCTGGGCGCGGACGCGGTGCTGGCCGCGGCGCGCGCCGTGCTCGACACCGCGCCCGGCATCGAGGTCGACTACCTGGCGCTGCGCGGTTCCGATCTCGGCGAGGTGCAGGCCAGCGGCAACGCCCGGCTGCTCGTCGCGGCCCGGGTCGGCGGTACCCGCCTGCTCGACAACCTTCCCATCAGCCTCGGTACCCCGATCGACGGCAATCCGACCACACCCCACCTGTCCGACCGGGCAACCGTTTAAGGAGGCGACGACGATGTTGCGCACCATGATGAAGTCGAAGATCCACCGCGCGACGGTGACCCACGCGGACCTGCACTACGTGGGTTCGGTGACGGTCGATCAGGATCTGCTCGACGCCGCCGATCTGCTCGAGGGCGAGCAGGTCTGCATCGTCGACATCACCAACGGCGCCCGCCTGGAGACCTACATCATCGCGGGTGAGCGTGGTTCGGGAGTCATCGGAATCAACGGCGCCGCAGCGCATCTGGTGAACCCGGGCGACCTGGTGATCCTGATCGCCTACGCCATGATGGATGCCGAGGAGCTGAAGAGCTACGCCCCGCGCGTGGTCTTCGTCGACGATCGCAACCGCCAGGTCGAGCTGGGCTCGGATCCGGCGCACGCGCCCGAGGGCTCGGATCTGATCTCACCCCGTTCGCTGACGTTCGCGCACTGAAGCGCTGACGTTCGTGCACTGAGCGGGGCGCGGACCGGTCTCGTACGGCCGGTTCGCCGGGGCGATAGCGGAGCGTGACCGCGCGGGCGCTCCGTTCATGCGAAGGAAGGATCAGCGATGCTGCTGACCATCGATGTCCGCAACACCAGTATCGAGCTCGGCCTGTTCTCCGGCAGCGGCGAACACGCGAAACTGGTGCGGCACTGGCGAATGCACACCAATCCGTTGCTGACCGCGGATGAGTTCGCGCTGCAGGTGCGCGGGCTCATCGGCGCCGATGCCGAGCAGGTGGTGGGCGTCGCGGCGCTGTCGACGGTGCCGCCGGTACTGCGCGAGTTGCGCGAGATGCTGAACCGCTACTGGGGTCACGTGCCGCACGTGGTGGTGGAACCCGGTGTGCGCACCGGGATTCCGCTGCTGGTCGACAATCCCAAGGAGGTCGGCGCGGACCGCATCGTGAACTGCCTGGCCGCCTATCACCGCTTCCAAAGTCCTTCCATCGTGGTCGATTTCGGCACCGCGATCTGTGTGGACCTGGTCTCGGCCAAGGGTGAGTTCCTGGGCGGGGTGATCGCGCCCGGGGTGGAGATCTCGACCGAGGCGCTGGTGGAGCGCAGCGCGCTGCGCCGCACGGAATTGGCGCGCCCGAGGTCGGTGGTCGGCAAGAACAGCATGGAGTGCATGCAGTCCGGCGCGATCTTCGGTTTCGCCGGCCTGGTCGACGGGCTCATCGATCGCATTCGCGACGAGTTCGACGCGTTCTCCGGCGCCGAGGTGGCCGTCGTGGCGACCGGCGCGAGCGCCCCGCTGATCGTCCCGGAATCGGAGACCATCGACCATCACGAGCCGCATCTGACCCTGGACGGGCTGCGGCTGGTGTACGAGCGCAATCAGCAGCGCCGCACCCCGAGATGACCGGGGCGCCGGACTCCGAGGTGAACGGTGATTCGCACCCGCGCGGCGGGTGTGCGGTCGCCGGGCCGGCCCCGGCAGATGTCAGACCAGCCGGTTTGTGACCTAGTCGATCCCGGCGGGGCTGTTGCTTCGCCGGGAGCGTTTGCTAAGCTCGCCCTCGTGTCCATCCGTGTGAGCGCCCAGGAGTGTTGTCGAGGCTGATTGCCTCGATTTTGTCGAGGCCGCGTTTTTAGCCCTCGACCGTAAACACACTCCTTGGAGTTTCGCTCATGCGATCTTCTGTCCTTTCCCTTGCCAAGGCCGTGACCGAGTCCGCGCACGCGGCCGTGTCCGAGCCGCTGCCCGCCGAGATCACCGAGCGGGCCACCGCCTCCGCCCTGCCCACCCGGTTGCGCCCGGCCGATCTGCTGCGCCTGACCGATGAGGGCGCCGAGGACGTGCTGCTCGGCCGCTACGATCACCTGCTCCCCGCCGACGGCCTCTGGCCCGCCGAGAAGCGCTGGGCCGTAAGGCTTTACGCCGACGACGAGGTGGACGTCTGGTTGATCAGCTGGGTCGCGGATCAGTACACCGAACTGCACGATCACGCCGGCTCGCTGGGCGCGCTGACCGTGCTGTCCGGCGCGCTGTCCGAATACCGCTGGAACGGTAAGGAATTGCGGCCCCGGACCCTGGTGGCCGGTGACCAGGCCTCCTTCCCGCTGGGCTGGGTGCACGACGTGGTGCGTGCCCCGGACGCGGCCGCCGGCATCGCCGGACCGCTGGATCCCACCCTGAGCGTGCATGCCTACTCGCCGCCGCTGACGGCCATGTCCTACTACGAGGTCACCGGCCACGGCACCCTGCGGCGCACCCGTTCCGTCCTCACCGACCAGCCCGAAGGCGAACTCGAATGACCCACTTGACGATCGACGGCATGCTCGCCCAGGCCCGCGCGGGCCTGAGCCGCCTCTACCCGATCGAACTGCCGCAGGCCCTGGCCCGCGGCGCGATTCTGGTGGATATCCGGCCGCAGGCCCAGCGCCTGCGCGAAGGCACCCTGCCGGGCGCCCTGGTGATCGAGCGCAATGTGCTGGAGTGGCGGCTCGACCCGTCCAGCAGCGCCCGCCTTGCCCTGGCCACCGACCATGACGTGGAGTGGGTCATCGCCTGCTCCGAGGGCTACACCTCCAGCCTGGCCGCGTCGTCGCTGCAGCAGCTGGGCCTGCGCCGCGCCACCGACCTGGTCGGCGGCTACCAGGCGCTCAAGGCCGCGGGGCTGCTGACCGTGGCCGCGACCACCGCCCCGCATTTTCAGCGCGAGGTCGCCACGCTCGCCTGGTTGTAACGGCGGGGCCCGAGATCGCGCGGGCGGCCTGTTTCGCGGTGCGGGAGCGACTTTTGTTTCCGAGTCGGTGGTCCACGCCATAGGCGTTCGACGCGTATTGCCGACTATTTGCGGTCCCGTTCCCGGGAAATGCTGCGGCGGGGCCGGACGGCTCGCGCGGCGCCCGGAATTCGGCGCTGCCCGGACGTGGGTCGCGGGCGCGGGCGAGCGGCGCTTTTTCGTCGGCGCGGGGGCGTCACCGCTCTCGACCGGGCGCTGAGTATTCGGGTGGACGAGGCAGCTAGGCTAGACATCCGTGAGCACCCCCACCTCCTCTTCTTCCGCTGAAACCAAGTCCGCCGCCGGTCAGAAGGCTGCCGCAGCCCCTGTCGTGGAACAGGACGTCCCGGAGCAGATGCGGATTCGCCGAGAGAAGCGGGAGCGTTTGCTGGCCGAGGGGCGCGAGGCCTACCCGGTCATCGTCGAGCGCACCCACGGCCTCGCCGAAATCCGGGCCGCCTACCCGGATTTGGCCCCGGACACCCAGACCGGCCTCGTCGCCGGCGTCGCGGGCCGGGTCATCTTCCTGCGCAACACCGGCAAGCTCTGCTTCGCCACCCTGCAGGAGGGCGACGGCACCAAGCTGCAGGCCATGATCAGCCTGAACGGCGTCGGCGCGGAGTCGCTGGCCGCCTGGAAGGCCGACGTCGACCTGGGCGATTTCGTGTTCGTGCACGGTGAGGTGATCTCCTCGCGCACCGGCGAATTGAGCGTGATGGCCGATGCGTGGGAGATGGCGGCCAAGTCGCTGCGCCCGCTGCCGGTGGCGCACAAGGAGATGAACGAGGAGTCCCGGGTGCGCCAGCGCTACGTGGACCTCATCGTGCGCCCGGAGGCCCGGGAGATGGCCCGCACCCGCGTCGCCGCGGTGCGTGCGCTGCGAGATGCCTTGGAGCGCAGGGGTTTCCTCGAGGTCGAGACCCCGATGCTGCAGACCATCCACGGCGGTGCGGCGGCCCGGCCCTTCGTCACCCACTCCAACGCGCTCGATCTGGAGCTGTTCCTGCGCATCGCGCCGGAGCTGTTCCTCAAGCGCTGCGTGGTCGGCGGTATCGAGAAGGTCTTCGAGATCAACCGGAACTTCCGCAACGAGGGCGCGGACTCCACGCATTCCCCGGAGTTCGCAATGCTGGAAACCTACGAGGCGTACGGCACCTACGACGATTCCGCGAAGATGATGCGTGAATTGATCCAGGAAGTCGCGCAGGCGGTCTACGGAACGCTGGTGGTCACGCTCGCCGATGGCACCGAATACGATCTGTCGGGCGAGTGGACGACCGTCGAGATGTACCCGTCGCTGTCCGAGTCGATCGGTGTCGAGGTCACGCCGGAAACGTCGGTGGCGGAATTGCTGGAGCTCGCCGATCGCGTAGGTCTGGAAATTCCGCAGGACAAGGGCTACGGTCACGGGAAACTGGTCGAGGAACTGTGGGAGCACGTGTACGGCGACAAGCTGTACGCGCCGACTTTCGTTCGCGACTTCCCGGTGGAGACCTCGCCGCTGACGCGTCAGCATCGGAGCAAGCCCGGGGTTACCGAGAAGTGGGACCTGTACGTGCGCGGCTTCGAACTCGCCACCGGATATTCCGAACTCGTGGATCCGGTCATCCAGCGGGAGCGCTTCGAAGATCAGGCGCGTTTGGCCGCCGCGGGCGATGACGAGGCCATGCGCCTGGACGAGGACTTCTTGGCCGCGATGGAGCACGGTATGCCGCCGACGACTGGAACCGGTATGGGAATCGACCGGTTGCTGATGGCCCTGACTGGCTTGGGAATCCGAGAAACGATACTCTTTCCAATTGTGCGTCCGGCTGCTCGTTGAGTTCGCTGGATTGCATTGTCGGTGCCCGTTCTGGGACTATCGAATTCAGCGGTATTCTGGCTCTGGGTAATCGGCCTAACTATGCGGGTCGCACGATTTCGAGAGGACGTTCATCTCATGGCAAAGAAGGTCACCGTTAGCCTGATCGACGATGTCGACGGTGAGTCCATCGCGGACGAGACCATCGAGTTCGCTATCGATGGCGTCTCGTACGAGATCGACCTGTCGACGGCGAATGCGGCCAAGCTGCGGGACGGTTTGGAAGTCTGGGTTTCCAACGCGCGTCGCGTGAGCGGCCGCCGCCGCACCAAGGTCGCGGCCGCCGCGGCCACGGGTCCGAAGAGCCGGGTCTCGATCGATCGCGAACAAAGCGCGGCGATTCGTGAATGGGCGCGCCGGAATGGACACAAGGTGTCGGCGCGCGGTCGTATCTCCGCGGACATCACGGAGGCTTACAACAAGGCCGCGTCGAAGAACTAGTTGTCTTTACGACTGCCGCTCGGGTGATTCGTGCGAGCCCGGGCGGCAGTGGTTTATTCATACGCTTTGCGTATAACTCGGTGGGGCGGGTTCTGCCCATATATCGGGTGCGATCTTGCTCGTGCCGAGGCGGCACGGCACCATTGAACCTGTGCGGACGATGTCACTGGCTGGATGTAGAGACGAGGTATCGGCGCAGTGACCGCATTCCACGGTTCATTCCTGCGGGTCAAGGATCAAGAGGGTCGTCAGCACGAGCTGATGCTGACCCCTGACCAGCCCCGCATCACGATCGGCCGCTCCCCGCAGGCCGATCTCTCGCTGTCCTGGGACGTGGAGGTCTCGCGCCTGCACGCCACCGCCGAATACCTGAGCGCGCACTGGACCATCGTGGACGACGGCCTCTCGCGCAACGGCACCTTCGTCAACGGCGTGCGCCTGGTCGGCCGGCATCGGCTGCAGCCCGGCGATGTGATCCGCATGGGCACCTCGCGCGTGACCTTCCACGATTTCTCCGGCGCCGCAGGCGATATCACCCAGACCTCCACCGGCGGCCTGCCCACGCTGCGCTCGCTCACCGAGACCCAGCGCTCGGTGCTGGTGGCCCTGTGCCGCCCGCTGCGCGGCAACGACGGCTTCGCCTCGCCCGCGTCCAATCAACAGATCGCCGCCGAGCTGTTCCTCAGCGTGGACGCCATCAAGACGCATCTGCGGGCGCTGTTCGCCAAGTTCGGCGTGGAGGATCTGCCGCAGAACGCCAAACGCGTGCGCCTGGCCAACCTGGCCCTGCAGAGCGGCATCATCTCCGAACGCGATTTGTGATGCGCGCCCGCGCGGCGTCCTGACGCGTGAGACGACCGCGGATGTTGCCGAGCGTCTCGGCGATGGAATGCGGGGTCCGTCCCGGTGTTGACTAGAAGTCGTTGAGCACCCGGTGTTTTCGCGGGTGACGGATTTTCAGTCAGGAGAAGGACATGTTCGGACTTCGGATCGCGGCCCTGGTGGCGGCCACTGCGTCGACGGGTCTGATCGCGGGACTCTTCTACGGGTATGTGATCTCGGTGATGCCGGCGCTGAACCGCGCCGACGACCGCACCCTCGTGGACGTCATGCAGAAGATCAACGTGGTCATCATCAATCCGTGGTTCATGATCGCGTTCATGGGCACCGTCGGCTTCTCGGTGGTCGCCGCGGCCCTGCATCTCGGCAAGGATGTGCGCACCACCCTGATCTGGATCGCGGTGGCGCTGGTGCTCAACGTGATCGCGTTCGGGGTGACCTCCGGACTGAACGTCCCGCTCAACGATCAGCTGGCCGCCGCGGGCGATGTGAACGCGATCCCGGATCTGGCAGCGGTGCGCGCCCAGTTCGAATCCGATTGGGTGCGTTGGAACACCGTGCGCGCGGTGCTGCACACGCTGGCCTTCCTGGTGCTGCTGGGCGCGCTGTTCGTGGCCGGTCTGCAGCACGGCCGCGCGGAGAGCGCGGCGCTGCCCGCCACCGCGGCCGGGGAGAGCGCGGCCCCGGCCTTTCCGCAGGTGCCCGGCGGCTTCTCGGCTCCGATCGCGGCCCCGCACGGGTCCGCGCCGCGGGGCTCGGCGCCCGGCTGGTCCTGACTCGATCCGGCGGCGGCCGGAACCCATCGTGCGGCGCGCTGCCGCGGTGGGTTCCGGCCGCCGCCGTCGTTCGGGGGGTGCACCGCACCGCTTCCATTCGGAAGAACAAGTTCTAGAAATTACCCGTCGGTAAGTCCCTCAGCGGACGCGAATTCCCATTAACTTGATGGAACGCGTTCTATTTTGGGAGGGACCATGCGTCGTGCGCCGCAGCGCCGAGCACCGGGAATGCCGATCCGCCGATCGCGGGGACCGGCGGCCCGCCGGGCACCCGGATCACTGCTGATCATGGCGGTACTGGCCATGTTGTGGACGGGGACGAGCGGCGTCGCGCACGCCGAGTACCGCGTCGACTTCAACTTCTTCGCCGGCATTCCGTACGAGCTGTCCAACCCCGGCGGCTCGCTGCCCGGTGCGAATGACTTCTCGTGCGTGCCCACCGCCGCGCACCCCAATCCGGTGGTGCTGCTGCACGGCACCGCGGGCGGGGCGCAGACCAACTGGGGCGCGTACGCGCCGCTGCTGGCCAACGAGGGCTACTGCGCGTACGCCCTGACCTACGGCAGCGCCGACGTCCCGTGGCCGCTCTCGGCCATGGGCGGGATGCGGCCCATCCCCGAAAGCGCCGCCCAGGTCTCGGCTTTCGTGGACCGCGTGCTCGCGGCCACCGGTGCGGCGAAGGTGGATTTCATCAGCCACTCCCAGGGCGGGATCGTCGGCCAGTACATGGTCAAGCGGCTCGGCGGGGCGGCCAAGGTCGACAAGTTCGTCTCCATCGCCGGACCCTGGGTCGGCGTCGGCGGTGACTCGATGGCGGTGATCCGCGAGACGGCGCTGCGCCTGGGCATCGACCTCGACACCGTGAACTTCCCCATGCCCGCCGTCCCGCAGCTGACGGCGGGGTCGGCCTTCCTGGCGGCCCTGAACGCCGACGGGATCTACGCGCCGGAGATCACGTATACCAATATCGCCACTGTTTACGACGAGATCGCGTTCCCGCACACCGCCGGCCTGATACCCGGCCCGAACGCGACGAACATCGTCGTCCAGGACGGCTGCGCGACCGATTTCTCCGACCACCTGGCGATCGCCGGCAGTTCGCGCGCGGCCGCCTACGTCCTGAACGCCCTGGACCCGGCCCACCCGCGCCCGGTCGAGTGCACGTTCATTCCACCCTTCACCGGGTAGAACCCCGGCGAAGTCCGCCGTCGCGGAGCGGGAGCAGAAAATTCAGCTGTGGGCGTAGCCGGGGCGGAAACGATTCCGGCTACAGCTCCGTTATGAGGGAATGAGTCGTACTGTCGCCTGTTCGCAATAGGGTGGACGGACGACGTGCGTGACCCCTGCCAACTAGAGTGGAGGCGGGGGATGCAACCCCAGGGCTTCATGGCAGGCTGGCGACCAGAAGGGCAGCACAGGGTCTGAAGCGCCGGATGCCGTAGCAAGCGGAGCAGGAAGTGAGGGAGCGATGTTCGAGAGGTTCACCGACCGCGCGCGGCGGGTCGTTGTCCTGGCCCAAGAAGAGGCCCGGATGCTCAACCACAACTACATCGGCACCGAGCACATCCTGCTTGGCCTGATCCACGAGGGTGAGGGCGTCGCAGCGAAGTCGCTGGAGTCGCTGGGCATTTCGCTGGAGGGTGTGCGGTCGCAGGTCGAGGAGATCATCGGGCAGGGCCAGCAGGCGCCGTCCGGTCACATCCCCTTCACCCCGCGTGCCAAGAAGGTTCTCGAGCTGTCGTTGCGCGAAGCGCTGCAGCTCGGCCACAACTACATCGGCACCGAGCACATCCTGCTCGGCCTGATCCGCGAGGGTGAGGGCGTCGCGGCGCAGGTGCTGGTCAAGCTCGGCGCGGACCTGAATCGGGTGCGCCAGCAGGTTATTCAGCTGCTCTCGGGCTACCAGGGCAAGGAGCCGGTCGAGGGTTCGGGTACGCGTGGCGAGGGTGCGGGCACTCCGTCCACCTCGCTGGTGCTCGACCAGTTCGGCCGCAACCTGACCCAGGCCGCCCTCGAGGGCAAGCTCGACCCGGTCATCGGCCGCTCGAAGGAAATCGAGCGCGTCATGCAGGTGTTGAGCCGCCGTACCAAGAACAACCCGGTACTGATCGGCGAGCCCGGTGTCGGTAAGACCGCCGTGGTCGAGGGCCTGGCACAGGCCATCGTCAACGGTGAGGTCCCGGAGACGCTGAAGGACAAGCAGCTGTACACCCTCGACCTGGGTTCCCTGGTCGCGGGCAGCCGCTACCGCGGTGATTTCGAGGAGCGCCTGAAGAAGGTGCTCAAGGAGATCAACACCCGCGGCGACATCATCCTGTTCATCGACGAGCTGCACACCCTGGTGGGTGCGGGCGCGGCCGAGGGCGCGATCGACGCGGCCTCGATCCTCAAGCCCAAGCTGGCGCGCGGTGAATTGCAGACCATCGGCGCGACCACCCTCGACGAGTACCGCAAGTACATCGAGAAGGACGCCGCGCTCGAGCGCCGGTTCCAGCCGGTGCAGGTCGGCGAGCCGACCGTCGAGCACACGATCAACATCCTCAAGGGCCTGCGCGACCGGTACGAGGCGCATCACCGCGTCTCGATCACCGACTCCGCGCTGGTGGCGGCGGCGACGCTGGCCGACCGGTACATCAACGACCGGTTCCTGCCGGACAAGGCGATCGACCTCATCGACGAGGCGGGCGCGCGCATGCGCATCCGCCGGATGACCGCACCGCCGGACCTGCGCGAGTTCGACGACAAGATCGCCGACGCGCGTCGCGAGAAGGAAAGCGCGATCGACGCGCAGGACTTCGAGAAGGCCGCGCGCCTGCGCGACAAGGAGAAGCAGCTCGTCGCCAAGCGTGCCGAGCGCGAAAAGCAGTGGCGCTCGGGCGATCTGGACGTCGTGGCCGAGGTCGACGACGAGCAGATCGCGGAGGTGCTGGCCAACTGGACCGGTATCCCGGTGTTCAAGCTCACCGAGGAGGAGACCACCCGTCTGCTCCGCATGGAGGACGAGCTGCACAAGCGGATCATCGGCCAGGAGGACGCGGTTCGCGCCGTCTCCAAGGCGATCCGCCGTACGCGTGCCGGTCTGAAGGACCCCAAGCGTCCCTCGGGCTCGTTCATCTTCGCCGGCCCGTCCGGTGTCGGTAAGACCGAGCTCTCCAAGGCGCTGGCGAACTTCCTGTTCGGCGACGACGACGCGCTCATCCAGATCGACATGGGCGAGTTCCACGACCGCTTCACCGCGTCGCGGCTCTTCGGTGCCCCTCCGGGCTACGTGGGCTACGAAGAGGGCGGCCAGCTCACCGAGAAGGTGCGCCGCAAGCCGTTCTCGGTCGTGCTGTTCGACGAGATCGAGAAGGCCCACCAGGAGATCTACAACACCCTGTTGCAGGTCCTCGAGGACGGCCGCCTGACCGACGGTCAGGGTCGCACGGTCGACTTCAAGAACACCGTGCTGATCTTCACCTCGAACCTCGGCACCTCGGACATCTCCAAGGCCGTGGGCCTGGGCTTCGCCCAGTCCAACGCCGAGGGCTCGAACTACGAGCGCATGAAGCTCAAGGTCAACGACGAGCTGAAGAAGCACTTCCGCCCCGAGTTCCTCAACCGCATCGACGACGTGATCGTGTTCCACCAGCTCACCCAGGATCAGATCATCCAGATGGTCGACCTGATGATCGCCCGCGTCGCCAAGCAGCTGAAGAACAAGGACATGGAGATCGAGCTGACCGAACAGGCCAAGAGCCTGCTCGCCAAGCGCGGCTTCGACCCGGTGCTCGGCGCGCGCCCGCTGCGTCGCACCATTCAGCGTGAGATCGAGGACCAGCTGTCGGAGAAGATCCTCTTCGGCGAGCTGGGCGCCGGTCAGATCGTGAAGGTCGACGTCGAGGGCTGGGACGGCGAAGGCCAGGGCGACAAGGCGAAGTTCACCTTCGCCGCCCGCGCCAAGCTGACCAAGAAGGATGCCCCGGAAGAGCCGGTGGCGGTCGCCGCCGCCGGTGACACCCCGGCGACCCCCGCGGCCTCCGGCGAGTAAGAGTTCCACCGAAAGCCCCGCTCACCTTCGGGTGAGCGGGGCTTTCGCGTGTGCGGGGATAGGCGCGTGTCGGCGGGCCCGCGCTCGGCGGCACGCAAGCGGTAGTACGAAGTCGGTTGCGCGGCGGCGGTCGGCGGCACGAGGTCGGCTGTGTGATCCGGGCGGCCGGCGTTCGCCCTGCCCGCCGTGGATCGGCACATCGGCGGCCAGCGGATTCACGCCGCCACGGCGGCAGCCCTGGCCGTTCGCGCACGGCGCTGAGGTTCGGGCGACCGTGTGCGGCTCCGGCTTCGTCCTGTCCCGGTGCAGTGCCCGGGACAGGTGGGCCTCGCGCGCGAGGTGTTCAGTGGAAGCGGGCGGCGATGGGGGCGAAGGCCGCGGCGAGGTCGCCGGGGACCAGGAGCTCGTCTATGCCGTACTTCTCGCGGCGGTGTTCCAGGAGTTCGGCGGCCGCGCCGGGGTCGGCGGGGAGCAGGGCGGCGGCGTCCACCTCGCGGAGGCCGGCGGCGGTGATCCCCATGTGGGTGGTCATGTAGTGGGGGAGTTGGTTTCCGACGCCGACCAGTTGGAGCGAGCAGGGGATCGCGCGGTCGGTGTGATCGCGCACGGTGGCGATCACCGCGGCCAGGTCGTCCTCGGTGGCGGTGGGCTGGACCGCGAGATGGATGCGGTCGGCGTGCGCGGCGGCGGTGGCGAGCATGCGCGGGCCGCTGGCGGCGATGATGATCGGCGGAGCGGGTTGGACTGTGGCGCGGACGGTTTCGATGGTCGCCAGCAGTTGGGCGCGGCGCTCGGCGGCCGAGCCCCAGGGCACGCCGAGCCCTTCGGCCTCACGGCTCGCGTCGGGGCGTCCGGTGCCCAGGCCCAGTTCGAAGCGGCCGTCCGAAAGCAGTTGCAGCGCCGAGGTTTCCCGCGCGGTGGCGACGGCCGTGCGCATGGGTACCGCCAAAACGTTGGGCCGCAGTCGAATTGCGCTGGTCACCGCCGCCGCTGCCGCCAGTGCGGGGAACGGCGAGGGTGTGTACAGGGTGTCGGGGAGCATGAGCGTGGCGTAGCCCTGCTGTTCGGCCTCCCGGACGGATCGCACCCATTCGGCGCCGGAACGGGGAGTCAGGACGATTCCGAAGTGCATGTTCATTTTTCGAGCATGCGCGCGTTCGCATCACCCGGAATCTGCGTGCGGGCGGTGTTCGGACTACGTCCGCGGGCGTACGCGAACGCGCGCGGAACCGTTCCGGAGCCGTGCGCCGGTTTCCGGCCGCCCGATGGGCACGCCCCCGGTGGGCCTCGCACCGGGGCGTCACTGCCAGCCCGGTCGCACCATGCCCGACTCGTAGGCGATCACGACCAGTTGGGTGCGGTCGCGCGCGCCGAGCTTCACCAGGATGCGGCTGACATGGGTGCGGGCGGTCGCGGGGCTCATGAACAGGCGGGCGGCGATCTCGGCGTTGGTGAGGCCCTCGGCGACCAGGGTCATGACCTCGCGTTCGCGGTCGGTGAGGACGGACAGGGCAGCGGCCGGCGCGGGTTTGGCGTGGGCGGCGAACTCGGCGACCAGGCGGCGGGTCACGCCGGGGGACAGCAGCGCGTCACCCTCGGCGACCACGCGCACGGCCTTCACGAGATCGGCCGGTTCGGTGTGTTTGACCAGGAACCCGGTGGCTCCCGCGCGCATGGCCTCGAAGACGTACTCGTCGAGTTCGAAGGTGGTCAGCACGATCACCCGCACCCCGGCCAGCTTCGGATCGGCGGCGATGGCGCGGGTCGCGGCCAGTCCGTCCAGCACCGGCATGCGAATGTCCATGAGCACCACGTCGGGCGTGAGCTCGCGGGCCCGGCGCACCGCCTGGTCGCCGTTCTCGGCCTCGCCCACGACCTCGATGTCGTCCTGTGCGTTCAGCAGCGCCGCGAAACCCGCGCGCACCAGCGCCTGATCATCGGCGATCACGACTCGAATACTCACGAAACCTCCGGGTGCGCATGCTTTTCGGTATCCGGGACGGGCCGGGCGGGCCGACGGCCGCAGGCGTGAGCGCCGGGGCCGCCGACCGGCGGCTGCCTCGAACCTACGCGCCCGCCGGTCCACGGCTCGTGTGCGCGGGATTCGCCGGGCACGGCTACGTCGCGGGTTCGGGCTGCGTCAGATGCGCGGGCAGCCGCGCCTCCACCCGGAATCCGCCGTCGGGTTTGGGCGCGGCCGCGAGCCGCCCGCCCAGCGCGTTGGCCCGCTCGGTCATCCCGCGAATGCCGTGCCCGCCCCCGCCGGTCTCGGTAGCGGCCCGCGCGGGCGGGGTGTTCTCGACGCACACGAACAGCCGGTCCGCCGAATAGCGAATGGTCACAAGCACACTCGCGCCGGGCGCGTGCCGCACCACATTGGTCAGCGCCTCCTGCACGATCCGCGCGGCGGCCACCTCCACCACGGTCGGCAGCCGCCGGACCGTCCCGGTCACGATGGTCCGCACCTGCACCCCGGCGGTGCGGGCGGGCCCGGTGAGCGCGTCGAGGTCACCGATGCCGACCGTGGGCGTGACCGGTGCGGAGACGGTGGCCGTGCCGCCGCGTATCGAGCGCAGCAGCGAATTCACTTCCCCGAGTGCGTCTTTGCTGGCCGTCTTGATCGCCGCCAGCGCCGTGGCCGCCTGCTCGGGCTTGCGGTCGAGCAATTCCAGCGCCACCGAGGACTGCACATTGATGAGCGAGAGACTGTGCGCGAGCACATCGTGCAGTTCGCGCGCGATGGCGAGCCGTTCCTCGCCGGCCCGCTGCTCCTGCTCGGCGAGTTCGCGCGCGCGTTCGGCTTCGGCGTTGCGCAATGCCTCGGCCTCCTGCTCCCGTCGTGCGCGCAGCGCGGCCCGGCGCTGCCGGATGCCCTCGGCGATCGCGACCAGCACGACGAGCCACGCCAGCAGCCCGAACTGCTGCCAGCTGTTGCTCGCGTAGCCCCGCCACCCGGGCGCCGGCCACACCATCACCAGGTATCCGGCGAGCACCAGCGGATAGGTGCGCCACCGTGATCCGCGGATGCCCGCGGTCAGGAACGCGACCACCAGCGACAGGAAGATCGGCCCGTACCCGTACCCGAGGAGCAGATACGCCGCCGCCGCGGCGATGGTCCCGTACAGCACGGGTTCGGGATACCGCCGCCGCACGAGCAGTAGCAGCGGCCCCGCCGCCAGCAGCGCGTACCCGAGCGGGTCCAGTTCGCGCAGCACGTCCTGGTGCGCGTTGGCCGCCGTCCCGCCACCGAGTTGGGCGATGGCTATGACCAGCGCGAGCAGCACATCCCCGCCCCGTACGCCCCCGCTCCGCAGACCCCACCGCGCCGCACCCATGGCTGAACGGTAGCGCCGTGCGAGCTTCCGCGACACCGTCTCGGCGGGAAATACGTCCGCGTACGTACGGGGTCGCGCCGGATGTGTCCGCGCTGGCGGTCCCCGGACGGGCGGCCGCCGGTGGAGTCGAGGCGGGTGTCGGCGAAGGTGCCGAACGCGTGCTCGAGCGCGCGGGCACAGGGACCGGGCCGGCCGGCGGCGGTGTCTCCGGCCGGACATACGTCGCGGTGCGTACATCGAATCGGGTTGTGTGGCGGATGTTTCCCGATCGCCCCGGGCGGACGCTGAAACCATGAACGAAGCGATCCTCGACACCGAGCGGTTGACCAAGAGCTACGGATCGCACCTGGCGGTGGACGCGGTCAGCATGCGGGTGCGGCGCGGTGAGATCTACGGGTTCCTCGGACCCAACGGCGCGGGCAAGACCACGACCCTGCGCATGCTGGTCGGCCTCATCCGTCCCTCCGGCGGCGCCGCCACGGTGCTCGGACAGCCCCCGGGCGCACCGGAAGCCCTGCGCCGCATGGGCGTTCTCATCGAGGGGCCCGGCTTCTACCCCTACCTGTCCGGGCGCGACAACCTGCGGGTGCTGGCCCGCTACCGCGGCACGGATCGCGCGGAGGTGGACCGCGTCCTCGATCGCGTGCGTCTGGGCGCGCGCGGTGACGACAAGTTCCGCTCCTACTCCCTCGGCATGAAGCAGCGCCTGGGCGTCGCGGCCGCCCTGCTCGGCGGTCCCGACCTGCTGATTCTCGACGAACCCACCAACGGCCTCGACCCCGCGGGCATGGCCGAGATGCGGGAGTTGATCACCGGTCTCGCGGCCGACGGGCACACCGTCGTGCTGTCCAGTCACCTGCTCGCCGAAGTGCAGGAGATCTGCGACCGCGTCGGCGTCATCTCCGGCGGCCGCCTGCTCACCGAAGCCACCGTGCGCGAGTTGCGCGGTACGGCATCGCTGTTCGTGCGCGCCGAACCCCTCGAGACGGCCTTCCCGGCGGTGCGCCGGGTGGCGGGCGATCGATCCGCGCTGCTCACCGCCACCGGCATCAAGGTCGACGCCGGTGTGGCAATGGCGCCCGCGGTGGCACGCGCGGTCATCGAGTCCGGCGCGGACCTGCTCGAGCTGCGCACCGACGAAAAGTCCCTGGAGGAAGTGTTTTTCGAGATGACGGAGACGACGACATGACGGATCGGGCAATGAATCCGGGCGATGCGACGGCGCCCGGCGCAGCCACGAATACGTGGCCGGCGCGAGGTACGGACCATCGGACGGCAGCCGAGGCGGACGCGGGGTCCCCGGCTGCCGGGCCGCCCGTCGTCCCGCCGCGCCCTCGGCCGGGATCCACCGCGCGCGACCTGGTGGCGAGCACGCGAGCCGAGCTGCTGCGCCTGCGTAAGTGGCCCGCGTTCTGGATCGTGCTCGGCACCTGGATCCTGCTGAATCTGACCTTCGCCTACCTGTTCAACTATCTGGCCTACACGAGTGGATCGGACAGCCGGATGTCGAACGGTCAGCCCCGCGAGGTGCTGCTGCGCCAGCTGCTGCCCGCCGCGGTGCCCGAGGTCTTCACCCAGGGCATGGCCATGTTCGGCGGGGCGCTCATGCTGGTGCTGGGCGCGCTGGCGATCGGCTCCGGGTACGGGTGGGGCAGCTGGAAAACCGTTCTGACCCAGGGGCCTTCGCGGGTGTCGGTGCTGGGTGGGGCGATCGTCGCCCTCGCGCTGACGGTGATCGTCCTGGTGCTGACCGCTTTCGTGGTCGACACGGGGGTGGCGGCACTGATCGCGGCGACCCGGGGTGAGTCCCTCGCGCTGCCGTCCGCGGGCCGGGCGCTGCTCGGAATAGCTTCGGGCACGGCCATTCTCGGCATGTGGACCGTGGCGGGTGCGCTGATCGGCGCGATCGCCCGGGGTCCGGCCCTCGCGGTCGGCCTCGGCCTGGTGTGGGTCCTGGTGGTGGAGAACCTCCTGCGCGGCGTGGCCGCGATCTTCGATCCGATCCGCCCCCTGACCGATCACCTCCCCGGCACCGCGGCGGGCTCGCTCGCCGGGTCCCTGCGCGTCGATTCCGGTCCGGCCACCCCCGGCGTACTGGACATCCTGAGCCGAGGGGAGTCCCTGGCGCTGCTCGCCCTGTACATCACGGCCTTCGCGGTCGGCACGACCTGGCTCATCCGCCGCCGCGACCTGGTCTGAGCGCCGAATCCGCTGTCGCCGGCCGGGTGGCTCCGGCCCGGCGATGTCTACGGCCCGAGTACGCCGTGGGCGACGCGGGTCAGCCCCGCGCTGATCCGCGCGGCGTCGAGCCCGTGTTCGCGCTGATACCGGAACACCTCGGCCGCCAGCGGCGCGAGCAGCGCGTCCACCAGGGAATCCACCTCGGCCACACCGGCTTCCACGAGCAGTGACCGCACGTGCACGCGCCAGAACTGATACGCCCCGGTGCGAAAGCGCGCGCCCCCGGTCTCCGCGCCCAGCACCAGATCGGCGTGCGCGTCCAGCAATTCGACCATCGCGGTGAAGAACGCGGCCAGCCGGTTGGCCGGGGGCGCGCCGGGTCCGAGCGGCGGCGCACCGCGCAGCAACTGCTCCTGGAGTTCGCGTTCGTGCTGATCCAGCAGCGCGACCGCGATCGACACCACGTCCGGGTACCGCCGGTAGAGGGTGCCGCGCCCGACCCCGGCGGCCTTGGCCACCTCGTCCATGGTGACGGTGCGCGGATCCTTGCTCGCGAAGAGTTCGGCTGCGGCGCTGAGGACTTTGGCCCGGTTGCGGGCCGCGTCGGCGCGTTCGGCCGGGGCGGTTCCGTCCGCGCCGTCGAGCAGTGGCAATCCGGCGGGGTCCATACGGCCACTGTAACCCGGTCCGGAATAAGTGGACAACATGTCCGGTTAGTGTCTATCGTTCGAGAATAAACGGACACAATGTCCACTTAGATCGGAGACCGTCATGCCGACCCTGCTGCACCTCGACGCCAGTGCCCGCCGCGCCTCGATCAGCCGCGAGCTGAGCGCCGCCTTCGCCGAGTCCTGGCGCGCCGCGCACCCGGCCGGCGATTACGACTACCGCGACCTTGCCGCCGACCCGATCCCCTTCATCGGGGAAGGCTGGACCGAACTCTGCGACCGGGTCCTCGCGCACGGCAGCACCGACCTGGATCACCTTGCGCACCTGGTGGATTCGCCGGCGCAGGCCGCCGCCTGGGCGGTGGTCGAGCCGCTGCTCGCCCAGGTGCGCGCGGCCGACGTGGTGCTCATCGGCGCCCCGATGTACAACTACTCGATCCCCGCCGCGCTCAAGGCGTGGCTGGACCAGATCACCTTCCCTCGAATGTCGCTGGCCCCCACACGTTTCGTGGTCGCCACCGCGCGCGGCGGCGCGTACTCCCCGGGTGCGCCCAAGGCCGCCTTCGACTATCAGGAGCGCTATCTGCGCGACTTCTTCGCCGGCCACTTCGCCGTCGAGGACACCGTCTTCGTCACCGCCGAATGGGCCAACGCCCGCCAGGACCCGCACCTGGCGCAGGCCCGTGGCAAGCACGACGCCTCCTACGCCGCGGCGCTCGACACCGCCCGGCGGCTCGGAAAGGAGTACTGACATGGCCTGGCTGGTCCTGATTTTCGCCGGCATCGTGGAGATCGCCTGGTCCCAGTCGATCAAACCGACACAGGGCTTCACCCGCCCGCTGGCCACCCTGGTCTGCTTCGTCCTGGCCGCGGTCGCGGTCTGGCTGCTGTCCTACAGCATGCGCACCCTGCCGGTCGGCACCGCGTACGCGGTCTTCACCGGCATCGGCGCGGTGGGGGCCATCGGTTTGGGCGTGGTGCTGCAGAAGGATCCGCTCTCGGCGGGCCGGGTGCTGGCGCTCGCGCTCATCATCGGCGGCATCGTGCTGGCCCGGGTGACCAACCCGGAGTGACGGCCGGGTTCGCCGACCCGCCTCGGGCACTGCGCGGGGACGGCGACGGCGACCGGTATCGTGCTCGCGCATGGACGCTGCGCCGATTCGGCCACCCGACCTCTCCGCGCGACCGTTCGCCCTGGTCGCCGAGCGCATCATGGCCGCCTCCCCGGATGAGCTCTACCTCATGTGCACCCGCCGATTGAGCCTGTGGTTCGCCGATCCGGGCTCGGTGCTGTCCCGCCCGGCGGTGAACGAGCCGTTCTTCTTCACCGCGGGCGGCGGCCACCCGCACTACGGCCGCTACCTGCGCCTGATCCCCGAACGCCTGGTGGAACTCACCTGGGTGACCGGCCCGGACGGCACCGAAGGCGCGGAAACCGTACTGACGGTGGAACTCTCACCGCACGGCGCGGGCACCGCCCTGCTGCTCACGCACGCCGGATTCCCGAACGCCGCGGCCCGGGACCGGCATCGGGAATCCTGGCCCGCCGTTCTGGAGCAGCTCGACCTGCGGACCGCCGCCGCGGTGTAACCCACCGCCCGGTCTCCTATATGGTTGCCGCCCCGCACTTTCGGCGACGGGGTAGTTTCGTCCCTATTCCTCGAGTGAAAGGACAGTGATGCCCACACGTACCGCGCGCACCGCTTGGACCGGCGGCCTGCAGGACGGCTCCGGTCAGGTCGAATTGGCGAGCTCCGGCGTCGGCAAGTACGACGTCTCGTTCCCCAAGCGCGCCGCCGACAATGCCGACGGCACCACCAGCCCGGAAGAGCTGATCGCCGCCGCGCATTCCTCGTGCTACGCCATGGCGCTGTCGGCGCAGATCGGCAATGCCGGTGGCACCCCGGAGAGCCTGGACGTCACCGCCGACGTCTCGCTGAGCCCGGATCCGGCCGGCGGCTTCCGCATCTCCAAGATCAAGCTGACGGTCGTCGGCCGCGCGTCGGGCATCGACGCCGCGGGCTTCGCCGAGGCCGCGGCCGCCGCCAAGGCCGGCTGCCCGGTCTCCAAGGCCCTCGCGGGCGTGGACACCATCGAGCTGGACGCCACGCTCGAGGCGTGATGCTCCCCGGCTGAACCGGATTCGGGCGACCCGCTCGCCCGGATCCGGCCCGGACAACGAAAAGGGCAGTGCCGGTTCCTACGGCACTGCCCATTTCTGTTGCGAGGGTGCGAACTACGCGGCGACCGCCGCGGGTTCGCGCACGCCGCGCGCGGCGAACTCGGTCAGCGCCGCGAAGGCCAGACCCAGTGCGGCCCACAGGGTCGCGGTCTCGGCCAGCGAGGCCACCCGGAACTGCCACAGCAGTGACGGCGGGAAGTCGGCCTTCACCTCGTCGACGCCCGGCAGCAGGATGTAGCCGATCGCGGTGACCAGCACGAATACCGCTGTCGCGCCGATCAGTCGAACGGTGTCGAGCTGACCGTTCAGCAGGCGGTAGGCGTACACGGCGAGCCCGACGGCCGCGAAGCCGAGCAGGACCACCGCCACCCACAGCCAGGTGCGGTCGTTGATGGTCTCCGGATCACCCACCGCGGGCGGGTTGGCCGGGTACTTGAAGAACGGCACGGCGACGATCGCCAGCCAGCCACCCGCGGCCAGACCGAGCGCCAGGCGCGGACCGGACAGGGTGGTGTGCCGGCGCGCCACGTTGGCCGCGCAGGCGAACAGGGCGCCGAAGGCCATCCCCGCCAGGCCGAGGGCCAGGAACTGCCCGGCCTTCTGGCCGGGCCGGCTGACTTCGGCTTCCTCTTCTTCCGCCGGAGCGCCCGCGGCGGCGGGTTCGGCGGCCTCGCCGTGGGTGTGACCGCCGCCGGCGGCCTCTTCGATGGCGATGGCCGCGTCGATCTTGGGCTCACCGACGAAGTAGCCGACGGTGGCCGCCAGCAGTCCGGCGATCAGCCCGGCCAGCAGGCCGCGGATCAACAGGGTCTTGAGCGAACCGGTCAGGGCGCCCACCGCGGTGCGCGGCTCGGTTGCTTCGCTCAGTGGCACGGGACACCCAGCAGGTGCCGTCCGTCATGCATGAGCTCGTGCATGTACATGCCGGTGCGGGAGACCGCACCCTGGTCGAAGCCGACCAGGTACAGCGTGAGCAGCGCAAACAGAACGACGGCGGCGGAGATCAACAGCGCCTTCAGCGCGTCGCCCGATGCCTCGCTGGGAGAGTGAATGGTGGCCATTCGAATCCTCCTAAGGGAATTCGCGTCCCTGTCGAGATGGGTGCGACGATGCCGGTGTCTGGCTTTCCCGGCATCTCCCCGAAGGATTCGATGCTTGGATACAGTGGCGCGACCGCGCCGGATTCACACCGGCTTACGCGTCACCGTCGCATACTTCACCTCGAACTGTGACATCCCCGCTGGCCACTCGTCAACACGGGCTGATCAGGCGTTCTTGCCCTGAACGTCGAGGACGACCTCGAATTCCAGCAGCGAGGCCCCGGTGGAAACGGGCTTGCGCTGTTCGCTGCCCGCGTGTGCGGAGCGGGCCGGGCCGTCCCGCCAGGCTTCGAAGGAACTCTCCGAATCCCACTGGGTGACAACGAAATAGCGCTGGTCCCCGGCGACCGGGCGCAGCAGCTGGAAGCCCAGGAAACCGGGCGAGTTCTCCACCGCGTGCGCGCGGGCGGCGAACCGCTTCTCCAGTTCGGGGCCCGCGCCCTCCGGAACTTCGATTGCATTGATCTTGACGACAGCCATATGTCCGAATCTACGCCGCCCGCACCGTGAGACGACACACCCGTGAATGCTTCGCGCGCCCTACATTGGTGGCGTGTCGCATGACGAAGATCCCGCCGTGAGCGCCCTGCACGACGAAGGCGGCAGCGGTGTGCCGCTGCTGCTGTTGCACGGGCTCATGGGCAGCGCCCGCACCTGGCGTAGTCAGCTCGGCTGGTTGCGTGAGTTCGGCCACGTCTACACCTTCGACGCCGCCGGCCACGGCCGCCCGGCCCCGGCCGAGCTGACCACCGAGGCGTTCGTGGCCGATCTGGCCGCGGCCACCGCGCACATCACCGAACCCATGGTGGTGATCGGGCATTCGATGGGCGCGCTGCACGGCTGGGTCTTCGCCGCCGCGCATCCGGACCGGGTGCGCGCGCTCGTCGTGGAGGACATCGCCCCCGACTTCCAGGGCCGCACCGCCGCGGACTGGGCGGCCATGGTTCATGCCTGGCCGCAGCCCTTCCCGGACGAGGCCGCGATGCTGGAGTTCTTCGGCCCGGTCGCGGGCCGCTACTTCCTCGACTCCTTCCGCCGCGAGCCCGACGGCTACCACCTGCACGGCGAGGTCGACACCTTCCGGGACATCTCCGAGGAGTGGGGCACCCGCGACTTCTGGACCCAGTGGAAGTCGATCACCGTCCCGGCCCTGCTGCTCGAGGGCGAGTTCACGATCACCCCGCCGGGGCAGATGACCGAGATGGCCGCGGTGCATCCCGATGCCCGGCACGTGGTCATCGCCGGTGCCGGGCACCTGGTGCACGACGATCAGCCGGCTGTCTACCGCGCCGAGGTCGAGCTGTTCCTGCGCCGGGTGCTGAGTTCGCCGTAGACCTCGGCGCTCGCCCGTCCCGGTCCGCTGTCGCCCGACTGGGAGTACGCTGACCTGCGAATTCGATGCGGTACACCGCCCGGCACGGCGGTCCCCGGCTTTTGTGAAGGCGGGTGCCTTCAGTCTTGTGCCGCCGCCGTCGTATGCTCGGCGAGCAGCCGACCCGGAATGAATGGTGACCAACGATGATCGACTTCACGATTCCCGCCGACCTCGCCGCCGAACGCGATCGAGTGCGGCAATTCGTCATCGACAAGATCGTCCCGTACGAGCGGGATCCGCGACTGACCCAGCACGGCCCGACCGACGAGCTCCGGCAGGAACTGGTCGAGCTGGCTCGCGCCGAGAAGCTGCTCACCGTGCAGGCCCCCGTCGAACTGGGCGGACGCGGCCTCAGCCACATCGAGCAGGCTGTGCTGTACGAGGCGGCGGGCTGGTCCACCCTGGGCCCGGTCGCCATGAACTGCGCCGCCCCCGACGAGGGCAACATGTTCATGCTCTCCAAGATCGCGAACCCGGAACAGGTCGAACGCTTCCTGCAGCCGGTCATCGACGGTCACCAGCGCTCGGTCTTCGCCATGACCGAACCGAACGGCGCGGGCTCGGACCCGAACCAGCTCGCCACCGAGGCCGTCTTCGACGGCGAGAACTTCACGATCAACGGCCGCAAGTGGCTGATCACGGGCGCGGACGGCGCGAAGACCTGGATCATCATGGCGCGCCTGGCCGACAACGCGCACCTGCCCGCGGGCCCGACCCTGTTCATCTGCGAGGGCGACACCCCGGGCATCGTCATCGAACGCATCATGAACACGATGGACCGCAACTACGTCGGCGGGCACGCGGTCGTCAACTTCGAGAACCTCGTGCTGCCGCGCGAAGCCGTGCTCGGCGAGACCGGCCAGGCCCTGCGCTACGCCCAGCTGCGCCTGGCCCCCGCGCGGCTCACGCACTGCATGCGCTGGCTGGGTGCGGCCGAGCGGGCGCAGGCCATCGCCATCGATTACGCCAAGACCCGCACCGCCTTCGGCAAGACCATCGGCGAGCACCAGGGCGTGTCGTTCATGTTGGCGGACAACGAGATCGCGCTGCACCAGTGCCGCCTCACCATCTGGCACGCCTGCTGGCTGATGGATCAGGGCGACAAGGCCCGGCACGAGAGCTCGATCGCCAAGTCGTACGTCTCGGAGGAGCTGTTCAAGGTCACCGACCGCTGCGTGCAGGTGCTCGGCGGCATCGGCATCAGCGATGAGACCGTGGTGGAGATGATCTTCCGCGACATGCGCGCCTTCCGGCTCTACGACGGGCCCACCGAGGTGCACAAGTACGCCATCGGCCGCCAGATCCTGCGCTGACGCCGCCGCGCCCGCTCGGGCGCGGTCCCGATGATCGAGAATCACACCCCCGCCCGCCGGCCGCGGCCGAACCGGGGCGGGGGGAGTGGTTCCGGGCAGCCGAACCAGGTAGGTGCATTAGCATTCCCCGCATGAGCTCGGAACTGCATGTGGATGTGTCCGGCGGAGTCGCGGTGCTCACGCTCAACCGGCCCGCTCAGCAGAATGCGCTCACACCCGCCATGGCGGCCGAACTCGGTGCGGCGCTGCGGCGCTGCGACACCGAGGACGCGATCGGCGCGGTCGTCATCACCGGCACCGCCCCCGCCTTCTGCGCGGGCGCGGACCTTTCCCTCAAGACCGGCGAGGTCAACGGCCTCATCGATCCCGCGCCCTTCCGTATTCGCAAACCGGTCATCGCGGCGGTGAACGGGCACGCGGTAGGCATCGGCCTGGAGATCGCGCTGCAGTGCGATCTGCGGTATTTCGCGCGGGACGCGGTCTACGGCCTCAATCAGGTGCGCCGCGGCGCGATCGCGGGCGGCTACGCGCACTGGACCCTGCCCCGCCTGGTCGGCAGCTCGGTGGCCGCCGATCTGCTGCTCACCGGCCGCACCTTCGACGGGGAAGAGGCCCAGGTCCTCGGCATCGCCAACTCGTGCCTGCCCGCCACCGAGGTGCTGCCCACCGCGCTCTCGGTCGCGCACGACATCACGCACGGCTCCGCGCCGCTGCCGGTGGCGCTGTCCAAGCGACTGCTGTGGGAGGCGCCCGCGATGTCCCCGGAGACGGTGGGCCGCTTGGAGACCGAGCTCAACGACTACGTCGCCAAGAGCGCCGACGGCGGCGAGGGCGTGGCCGCGCTCAAGGACAGGCGCTCACCGAAGTGGACGGGCAGTGTGAGCGGGGAATGGCCGGCCTGGGACGCGGTCACCGGCGGAGCGGATCGCCCCGGCCTGGACTGAATCCCGGGCGCTCAGCCCCGGCCGCTGATCGCCATCATGAAGAACAGAATGCCGAAGCAGATCATGAAGATGGTGCCGAGGATCCCGAGCAGCAGGCCCACGCGCACCTGAACGCCGCCGCCGATCGCACCGCCCGAGGCCTCGATGTCGTTCATCGCACGGCGGCCCATGGCCCACGCCACCGGCCCCAGCGCTCCGCAACAGAACACGCTGAGCACCCCGAGTAACAGCACCGTCGTGGCATATTCGTGCTCGATCGGTGAGCCGATGGGCTGATGATGGATGGCCACCGCCCGATTTTACGGTCGAATCCGCCCGCGCGACAGGCAGACGCGCGGTGTTCCCTTGCGGCACTTGATTCCACGGCCGTGCCGAGGCCGCCGGACCCGGGGCGGCCCGGGTGCGAACGCACGAACTCCCCGGCGCCGAGGCGGTCCGGGGAGTTCGTGGAAATACTTGGTGCACAGCGGTTTTCACCGCTGCCGCCGGTGCCCGCTCGGGTCCGGCGGACCGGCGATCAGGACCGGCGCTGGCGCGCGATGTCGGCGAGAATGACACCCGCCGCCACCGAGGCGTTGAGCGACTCGACCGGACCCGCCATGGGAATGCTCAGGATCGCGTCGCAGTTCTCGCGCACGAGGCGGGACAGGCCCTTGCCCTCCGAGCCGACCACGATGACCGTCGGTGCGGTGCCGTCGAACTCGTCCAGGGTGGTGTCGCCGCCGGCGTCCAGGCCGACGATCTGGTACCCCTTGCTTGCCCAATCCTTCAGTGTCCGAGTCAGATTGGTGGCCTGCGCGACGGGCAGCCGGGCCGCCGCGCCCGCGCTGGTGCGCCACGCGACCGCGGTGACGCTGGCGCTGCGGCGCTGCGGGATCACCACGCCCTGACCACCGAACGCGGCCACCGAGCGAATCACCGCGCCCAGGTTGCGCGGGTCGGTGATGTTGTCCAGCGCGACCAGCAGGGCCGGTTCGCCCGAGGCGCGCACCTTCTCGACGAGGTCGTCCGGGTGCGCGTAGCGATACGGCGGCACCTGCAGGGCCAGGCCCTGGTGCATGCCGTTGTGGCTCATCTTGTCGAGATCGGTGCGCGGCAGTTCGAGAATGCTGATGCCGGTGTCCGCCGCGATCTTCACCGCCTCGGTCAGCCGCTCGTCGTTCTCGGTGCCGACCGCGACGTACAGCGCGGTGGCGGGCACCCCGGCCCGCAGGCACTCGACCACGGGATTGCGGCCCAGGACCAGCTCGGGGCCCGCGTTGTCCTTGCGGCCCGCGATCGGGCGGCTCGCGTTGCGCGCCCGGGTGTTCGCGGTGGCGTTCTGCGCCTTGGCCGCGGCCCTGGCCCGCTTGGCCGCGGGATGCTTGGTGCGCTCGGCGGCGGGCGGCGTGGCGCCCCTGCCCTCGAGGCCGTGGCTGCGCTTGCCGCCGGAGCCGACGACCTGCCCCTTCTTGCTGCCGCTCTTGCGCACCGCACCGCGTCGCGCCGAATTGCCTGCCATTACTTCGCCTTCCGTATCACGCGGGAAACCCGCATCGGCCGGTCACGGGAGAACCCGCTCTCGGTCGATCATGCGGGAAACCTGCATCCGGTCGGCGCAGCAAACGGCTGCGCCCTGTTCTTCTGGTGCGCCACTGCCTCGTGGCGCGGGGTGCGGCGCGGCGGGAACCGCGCCGGGTGTCGCCTCGAACGAGTTCGAGACCGGTACTGCCGGGAGACCCCGGCCGAATCAACGATCCGCTTTGGTCAGCGCCCATTCGGCACCGCGGGCAGTGTCGGTGACCTCCACGCCCGCCGCCTTGAGCCGATCGCGGACGGCGTCCGCCGCGCCCCAGTCCTTGTCGGCCCGGGCCTGCTGCCGCCGTTCGAGTTCCGCGCCGATGAGCACGTCCAGGGCCGCCAGCGCCGACGAGGAGTCGGCGGGGGCCACCCAGTGGGCGTCGAGCGGATCCACGCCGAGAATGCCGAGCATGGCCCGGACCTGTCCGGCGAGGGTGCGGGCGGTGTCCAGGTCGCCGGCGTCCACGGCCTTGTTGCCCTCGTTCACCACACCGTGAATCTCGGCCAGGGCCTTGGGGACGTTGAGGTCGTCGTTGAGCGCGTCGGCGAAGCCCGGGGTCCAGTCGCCGATCGGCGCGTCCCCGGCCCGCTCGACCACCCGATGGATGAACGCCTCGATCCGGCGGTAGGAGGCCGCCGATTCGGTGAGCGCGTGATCGGAGTACTCGAGCATGGAGCGGTAGTTGGCGCTGCCGAGGTAGTAGCGCAGCTCGACCGGCCGCACGTCCAGGCGGGCGAGCACGTTCGGGATGGACAGCACGTTGCCCAGCGACTTGGACATCTTCTCGCCGCTCATGGTCACCCAGCCGTTGTGCAGCCAGTAGCGGGCGAACCCGTCCCCGGCCGCGCGCGACTGCGCGATCTCGTTCTCATGATGCGGGAAGACCAGATCCATTCCGCCGCAATGGATATCGAATTCCGGTCCGAGGTAGAACTCGGCCATCGCGGAGCATTCGAGGTGCCAGCCCGGGCGTCCCGGGCCCCACGGTGACGGCCAGCTCGGCTCGCCCGGCTTGGCGGCCTTCCACAGCGTGAAGTCGCGCTGGTCCTTCTTGCCCTGGCCCGCGCTCTCGCCCTGGTGCACGTCGTCGAGCCGGTGCCCGGACAGCTTGCCGTACTCGGGGAAGCTCACGACGTCGAAGTAGACGTTGCCCTCGGACGGGTACGCGTGCCCGCGCTCGATGAGCCGTTCCATCATGTCGACCATCTGGGTGATGTGCCCGGTCGCGCGCGGCTCCGCCGACGGCGGCAGCACCCCGAGGGTCTCGTAGGCGCGATCGAAGGCGCGCTCGTGCGTGGCGGCCCATTCCCACCACGGCCGCCCGGCCTCGGCGGCCTTGTGCAGGATCTTGTCGTCGATATCGGTGACATTGCGGATGAAGGCGACGTCGAAACCGTTGGCGGACAACCAGCGTCGCAGCACGTCGAAGGCGACGCCGCTGCGCACATGGCCGATGTGGGGTTCGCCCTGAACGGTCGCGCCGCACAGGTACACCGAGGCGTGGCCGGGGACCAGCGGAGTGAATTCACGCAGGGTCCGCGTCTCGGTGTCGAACAGGCGCAGAGTCACGACAAGGCATCCTAGCTGTTGGGATATGGCGGAAGACGGGCGGATGCGGCTTCGGGCGGCCGCGTGCGATTTCTGAGGCGGGACAGCGGGTCGGGTCAGTCCCGACAACACAGCAGGGCGTTGGCGATGGCCGCCACGCCCTCGCCGCGGCCGGTGAGTCCCAGGCCGTCGGTGGTGGTGCCGGACACCGATACCGGCGCACCCAGAATTTCCCCGAGTACCTGTTGCGCCTCGGCGCGTCGCGGGCCCATCTTCGGCTTGTTCCCGATTACTTGTACAGCGGCATTGACAATCGTCAAGCCCGCTTCATCCAGCAGCCGCCGGACCTCTTTGAGCATGGCCGCACCGGAGACGCCCGCCCATTCGGGCCGGCCGGTGCCGAAGACCGCGCCGACATCGCCGAGCCCGGCCGCGGACAGCAGCGCGTCGCAGAGCGCGTGCGCGGCCACGTCACCGTCGGAATGCCCAGCACAACCGCTGTCGCCGTCGAAAAGCAGACCGGCCATCCAGCAGGGACGGCCGGGTTCGATCGGGTGCACATCGCTGCCGACGCCGACCCGCAGAGAGGTGGGATCGAAGCTCATGGCGCCGGCACCGCCTCTCTGGATTCGTTCGGACCTGGCTCGCGTTGCGCCACCAGTGTATTGGCCAGCACAAGGTCCAGGGGAGTGGTGATTTTGAAGGCCATGGCCGCGCCCGGCACCGTATGCACGACCGCGCCGAGTAATTCGACCAGTCCCGCGTCGTCGGTCGCCTGCACGCCGGTGGCGTGGGCGGCGCGCAACAATTCCGCGTCGAATCCCTGCGGCGTCTGAATCGCGCGCAGGGCCGAACGGTCGGGCGTGCCGGTGACCGCGCCCGCGGCGTCCACGGACTTGATGGTGTCGGTGACCGGCAGTGCCGGAACCACCGCGACCGAACCCGAGCGCAACTGTTCGACCACGCGCGACACGAGGTCGGGCGGGGTGAGGGCGCGGGCGGCGTCGTGCACGAGCACGTGCGTGGCAGCGGGTGTGGCGTCCAGGCCGGCGCGGACCGAATCCGTGCGTTCGGCACCGCCGGGGACCACCCGCACGGGGATGGGACTGACCGGCAGCAGGGCGCGAGTCTCGTCGAGGAGGTCGGCGGGCACGATCACCACGACCTCGTCGACGGACTCGGATGCGAGCAGGCCATCTATTGCCAGGCGGAGCATGGGAATGCCGCCGACCGGGACGAATGCCTTCGGCCTCGATTCACCGAGGCGTACGCCCTGACCGGCGGCAGGCACCAGCGCGACAACACGGCTCGCGCCGCGTGATGCGTTCACTATCAGGAAGCCGCTGCGAGAACCTCGTCGAGCAGGGTCTCGGCACGGACATCGTCAGTGCCCTCCGCGAGCGCGAGCTCGCCGACGAGAATCTGGCGGGCCTTGGCCAGCATGCGCTTCTCACCGGCGGACAAGCCGCGGTCCTGCTCCCGGCGCCACAGATCGCGAACGACCTCGGCCACCTTGTTCACATCGCCGGAGGCGAGCTTCTCGAGGTTGGCCTTATAGCGGCGAGACCAGTTGGTGGGCTCTTCGGTGTGCGGTGCACGCAGTACCTGAAAGACCTTGTCGAGGCCTTCCTGGCCGACGACGTCGCGGACGCCGACATACTCTGCGTTCTCTGCGGGAACCCGAACGGTCAGGTCGCCTTGCGCGACCTTCAGGACCAGATACTCCTTTTGTACACCCTTGATGGTGCGAGTTTCGATAGCTTCGATCAGCGCCGCTCCGTGGTGGGGGTAAACGACGGTGTCTCCGACCTTAAAAATCATCTGTCCCGTGCCCCTTTCGATGTTCACAGTTTAACATGCGACTCGGTAACGGCGCGATCAACGGCGCAGGTCAGGGCCACAACGAGCCAGCGGCGGGGGTTGACAGAACAGGAATCGTGTGCATCTCGTTGTGGCATAACGGGATAGCGCGCGGCGATGTTCGCAGGCATATGCGGGGGCCCTCTCGGCATACGCGGCGGGCACCCTCGCATAAACGACACTGCCCCCGCGCGAGGCGTCCGATCGCACGCATTACTCTCATTGACTACTACTCTGCATAGTGGAGTGAGCCCGGTCGACATGGAGGACAACCCGTGACTGCCCTGAAAGCCACCACCTTGTCTAAGGCGCGTGCCGTGACAGTTGCTGCACTCGCCGCGGGCGCGGCGCTAGTGCTGACGGGTTGCGGCGCCGGACAGGTGTCGCAGACCGCGGACCAGGTCGCGGCCGTCAACGGCAACGCGGCCGAGGTCGGCAAGATCGCGCTGCGCGACGTGCGCTTCCTGCTCCCGCAGAGCGAGGAGTACCAGAACGCCAAGGGCGGCAAGGCCGTTCTCGCGTTCAGCGCCGCCAACCTCGGCGAATACGAGCCCGACGAGCTCGTCAGCATCACCACCGACATCGGCCAGGTGAAGGTCAACGGCAAGGCCGAGATCAAGCCGCAGGCCACCCTGGTCGCGGACCTGCCGAACAAGTCCGCGGCCAAGGCGGACGACCACGGCGCCGGCGGGCACGACGACTCGCACGCCGCCCCGGCCACCACCGCCGCGGAGAAGACGGCCGACCCGGACGCCGATCCGCTGCTCATCGAGGTCACCGGCCTGACCAAGGACGTCACCCCCGGCCTGACCTACCAGATCACCATGAACTTCAAGCGGAACGGCACCGTCGCGATCAACGTGCCGGTCGACGCCGGCCCGGACCTCGCCCGGCCCGAGCCCGTCAAGCAGGAGGGCGAGAAGAAGTCCGGCGGCCACTGAGCCCCGGCCGCACGCCTCGAACCGCGCCCCGCTCCGATTCCGGAGCGGGG